>JAUYFI010000158.1 GCA_030691075.1 Sulfurisoma sp.
CGGTCTTGAGGATGCCGCGCAGGTTGTTCACCACCAGGGTGGCCAGCGCTTCGCCATCGACGTCCTCGGCGACGATCAAGAGCGGACGGCCGGCCTTGGCGACTTGCTCCAGCACGGGCAGCAGGTCGCGGATGTTGGAGACCTTCTTGTCATGCAGCAGGACAAACGGGTTGTCCAGAATGGCGATCTGCTTTTCCGGGTTGTTGATGAAGTAGGGCGACAGGTAGCCGCGATCGAACTGCATGCCTTCGACGACTTCCAGTTCGTTCTGCAGCGACTTGCCGTCTTCGACGAAGAGGCCGTGAAAAATTCGTCGCGAGCGCAGGCGAGGCAAGGCGCGAGTGAGCGAAAGGCAAGACATATCGCCAGATAGGCGCCGCCTTGAGCGAACGAGCAACGCAGCATCGCCAAGCGCAGCAGAATTTTCACGGCCTCGGTGATGACGCCTTCCTTGCCGGCCCGGTCCATCGCCTGGGCGATGATCTCGCCGATGTCGGCGTTGGCGTTGGCGGAAACACAACAGGCTGGGGAGCAAAGCGGCAACTGGCATTGCCGATTGAGTATTCAGGGGCCTATAATTCGCCTGCGCAGACAAGCGCAGGGATTGTAGAGGTCGCCCGCATCGGCGGCAGCCCGCAAGGGTTGGACACTCGAACCTGGGGTCTGTGTTCTTGAAGCCTACCTTCACACGATGCAGGAACCAGGCCGATCAAATTCCCCGGAATATCCATGAAGCCCGAACGCCAAAAACTGATCCAGGCCATCGTCTACTTCGCGGCTAACACGAAGTACTGCGGCAAGATCAAGCTGTTCAAGCTTCTGTACCTGCTCGACTTCGAGCACTTCCGCCAGACCGGCAAGAGCGTCACCGACTTCGAGTACCAAGCTTGGAAATTCGGCCCGGTGCCCTTGGACCTGATGGAGGAATGGGAAGAGTTGGACGAGGACATGGCGAGCGCCGTGCATATCGTCGAGGAAAAGGTCATCGACTACGACCGCCAAGCAGTCAAGGTCAATGAAGGCGTCGCGTTCGACCCCGACGAATTCACCCCCCGCCAGCTCAGGATCATGGAGGGACTGGCGGCGCGCTATCGCGACACCTATTCGCCCAAGATGATCGACGTCACCCACGAGCAGAACGGCGCGTGGGACAAGGTATGGCATGGCGGCGAAGGCGCCCATCGGGCCATTCCCTACGAACTCGCCATCGCCGAAGGCGAACCCGAGCGCGACGCCCTGCTGCAAATCGCCGCCGAGCAGCGCATGTATCGGGAAGCCCTGCGCGCAGGCCGCATCGACCAAGCCGCCTGATGGCGGCCGTAACCGCAGCCGCCGGCCAAGTCTGGCGGGACGACTGCTGCTACTTCGATCCCAACACCGGCAAGTGCATGCGCAAGTATGTGTTGCTGCTGGCGGTTGAACCGAAAAACGGCGATTGCGTCACGATTGAGTCCTTAAACTGCTGTAAATCGGGTGGCTGGTAGCCACCGCTTCGATTCGGTAAATTGACGTTGCGAGACGATCGATAACCGAAGGAGAAGAAGCGATGGCTGAGTATGAGATTAGCGTAGGTTCGGAATTGCTG
>JAUYFI010000161.1 GCA_030691075.1 Sulfurisoma sp.
ACCCTCAAGCCTGATATCGAAGGCTACCTCAACCTGCCCCGTCAGGCGGTGTATTACCGGCACTACCGCTGCAGCGCATTCGCCGAACGACGCTTGCTACTGCTGCATGGCGCCGGCGTCGATGGCCAGATGACATGGGAACCCATCATCGGAAAGCTCCTGCACTGGTCGGAAATCCTCGTGCCCGACCTGCGCGGCACCGGCAAAACCCACTTTCCCGATCGACGGGAGCACCCTTTCGAAACCGGAGAGGTGGTGGCCGACATGGGCGCGCTGCTCGACTCACTGGGCTGGAATAAATTCGACCTCGCGGGGTATTCCTACGGCGGCTTGATCGCCATGCAACTCAAGGCGGCGCGGCCCGTCGCAGTAGGAAAAACCTATCTGTTAGAACCCGGCTTGCTGAGTGGCGGCAACGAACAGGAATCGCTCAGCCGCCGCGAAATATTGCTGCAGGCCGCACAAAAACTCCGTGTCGACGAGGAACTGGAATTCGGGCTAAAAATTTTCCTTGACGCCGTTTCACCCAAGCGCAGCCAAAACTCGCACAACGAACAAATCGTCCGTGCACGCCTCGCGCATCGACCCAAGGGGCTGGCCGCGATCCTAGAAGCGGTGATCCACGCAGCAAAACAGCTCGACCGCGCGCAGCTGATCGCCGCCCAAAAACACGTCAGCAGCTTCGTCGGAGAACGCTCGAGTGGGGAGATATTCGAATTCTGCCAGGACATTGCCCGTCAGCGCGCGGACTGGACCTGTCACCTGATCTCCGGCGCCGACCATGCCCTGCCATTTCAGAAAGCGGATGCCATTGCCAGCATCATGAATGCGGATATGGCAGCGTACCTGGGCAGTAATCCCGGAAAAATCAGTTAAGAACGGGACACGCGAGAAGTAGAAGCAATGGTTTTAACGCCATTCTCAACCCCCCCTCAGTCCCCCCTTATCAGGGGGGAAGCCGGTTGTCTCCTCCCCTGACAAGGGGAGGTTGGGAGGGGTTCTGCCTTTTCCCTGTCCACCAGTGTGTAGGGCAACCAGCGGGCATTGCGCCGGATGTATTTGGTGCAATGCGCTACGTTTATCGCGCCAGCCCCGGAATTTCCGCCCATGCCTGCTTCAGGATTTCCAGTGCCTCGGGGTAACGGAAATGCTCGATCTGCTGCTCCAAATCCACGCCCAGCGACCCGAGGGCAGCCTTGAGCTGGGAGGAATTTTCCCCGAACACCTGGTTGGCGCGCATGTTGGAGGCAGCCAGCAGCGGTTCCAGCCGGGTCAGCGCCTGCCGCACCGCCGCCCAGTCCAGCTCGGCTGGAACGGGGGCGGTTTCCTCTTCTCCCAGAAGGGAAAGGATCGCCCCGGTCAGCGCCCCGAGTTCGGCCTCCACCGTTCCGGCCAGCCGCTCCCACTCTGCCTGGTCGCGGCCCGTCCTGATGGCGGCCTCAAGTTCCGCGACGCGCTGCTGGACCTGCGTTGCCCCCAGGTTGCCGGAGACACCCTTGAGGGAATGGGCAAGTCGCCGCGCCTCCTCCATATCACCGGCGGCCAGGCGCTCGCGCAGCTTCGTCACATCGCCGCCATGTTCGACGGCGTAGCGGCGCAGCAGCCGGACGTAGGCCGCCAGATTGCCGTTCAGCGCCCGGAGCCCGAGGCCCGCATCCAGGCCGGGGATGGCGCTCAGGCAGGCCAGGGTGACGGCATCTTGCTGCGGTGAGGGTGCGGGTGCGGCAAGGCGGGATAAAGGCGCCTCGCCTTCCGGCTGTGCCGGCAGCCACTGCAGCAGGGCGGCGAAGAGCTGCTCGGGGTCCACCGGCTTGGCCACGAAGCCGTTCATGCCGGCCTCCTGGCAGGCGCGGCGGTCTTCCTCGAAGACGTTGGCGGTCATGGCCAGGATGGGCGTCTCCTCGCGACCCGGCAGGGCACGGATGGCGCGTGTGGCTTCCAGGCCATCCATTTCCGGCATCTGAATATCCATCAGGATCAGGTCGTAGGCGGAGTCGCGTGCCTTGTCCACCGCCTCGCGGCCGTCCGCCACCGTATCCACCGCCAAACCCAGCCCGTGCAGCAGTTCCAGCGCCACTTCCCGGTTGATGGCGTTGTCCTCCGCCAGCAGCAGCCGGGTGCCGGCACGGTGGCCGCGCAGTTTGGCCTCGGCGTCCCGTTCTGGCGCCCCCGGAGCGGCGGGCATGATGCCGTGCCCCCGGCCCAGCCGGGCGGTGAACCAAAAGGTGCTGCCCCGGCCCGGCTCGCTCTCCACCCCCGCCTCGCCGCCCATCAGTTGCGCCAGCCGCCGGGTGATGGCCAGCCCGAGGCCGGTGCCGCCATACTTGCGCGTGGTCGAGGCGTCGGCCTGCTCGAAAGCCTGGAACAGGCTGGGCAGCTTGTCCGGATGAATACCGATGCCCGTGTCCTGCACCTCGAAGCGCACCCGGATCCCATCGCCATCCTCTTCCAGCAGGCGGGCGCGCAGGGCGATAAAACCCCGCTCGGTAAACTTGATGGCGTTGCCGGCATAGTTGAGCAGGGCCTGGCGCAGCCGGGTTGGGTCGCCGCGCAGCCAGAGGGGCACATCGTCGCCGTCCACCTCGATGGCCAGCCCCTTGACGCTGGCCTGCTCGGCGATCAGGGAGTGAACATGGTCCAGGACATCCCCCAGCGGAAAGTCCGTCTGTTCCAGGGCCAGCTTGCCGGCCTCGATCTTGGACAGGTCCAGGATGTCGTTGATGATGGACAGCAGGTGCCGGGCGGCGGCATCGATCTTGCCCAGTTTCTGGTCCTGCTCCGGCGTCGGCCCGGCGCGCCACAACAGGTGGGTGAGTCCGATGATGGCGTTCATGGGCGTGCGGATCTCGTGGCTCATGTTGGCCAGGAAGGCGCTCTTGGCCCGGCTGGCGGCCTCGGCGGCATCGCGCGCCTCGGCCAGCTGCGCGGTGCGGCTGGCTACCAGCTCTTCCAGGTGATGGCGGTGCTGGTCGAGTTCCGCGCCGATGCGTTTTTTCTCGGTGATGTCCTCCTTCACCGCCACGTAGTGGGTGATGCGCCCGTCCGGCTCGCGGATGGGGGTGATGATGGCGAACTCGACATATTCGCTGCCATCGCGGCGCCGGTTGATGAATTCCCCCTTCCACGGCTGGCCGTGGGCCAGGGCATTCCACATGGCCATATAAGTTTCTTGCGGCGTCTTGTCAGAGTGCAGGATGCGCGGGTTCTGGCCGATCGCCTCCTCGCGGCTGTAGCCGGTGTTGCGGACGAAGGACTCGTTCACGTATTCGATCCGGGCGTTGAGGTTGGTGATGACGATGCTCTCCGGGCTCTGCTCCACGGCCTGGGCGAGCTTGCGGATTTCCTCCTCTGCCGCCTTGCGCTCGGTGATGTCGCGCACCGTGGCCTGTATCGAGACCTGCCCTCCCAGCTCGATGCGGGTCAGCAGCACATCAGCGGCAAACGGCTCGCCGTCCAGCCGCTGGTGTTGCCACTCGAAAAAGTGGGCGCCATCGCGCATCGCCGCCGCGATCATCTCCTGTGCCTTCTCTGCCGAAGGGCGTCCATCCGGTTGCCGCTCTGGCGACACATCCCACGGGCCGAGCGCGGCAAAATCGGCCAGGGTCGCCACACCGAACAATTGCAGCGTGGCCCGGTTCGCACTGGTGAAATGCCACGACGGCGGCGCCGCTGTCATCAGTGCGTCGCGCGAGCTCTCGAACAACTGCCTGTGCTTTTCCTCGCTCTCCCGCAACGCCACCACGGCTTGATCGCGCGCCGCGCGGTCGCGCAGGGTGCGAATGCCATAGGCGAGATCGTTCGCCAGTTCTGTCAGGAGTTGCACCTCGCCGGCATCGAAGCTGTCGGCTTCGGCGGCATAGATGTTCAGCGCACCGAGACAGTGGCTGTCATCGATCGGCAGCGGCAGGGCGATGGATGAGGCATAGCCGCGCTGCCGGGCGCTCTCGCGCCAGGGCGCGAACGCGGGGTCGGTCAGAATGTTGCGTGCCAACATCACGCGGCACTCGCGGATGGCGGTGCCGGTCGGACCGCGCCCGCGCTCCGTATCGGCCCATGAAATATGGGACGCCGCGAGGTAGCCTTCGTCGCAACCGGCTTCCGCCACGGGGCGCACCGTGCGCGCCTCGTCCTCCTCGGCAAAGCCCACCCAGGCCATGCGGTAGCCGCCATATTCGATCAACAGCCGGCAGATGTCTTGCAGCAACTGGTCCTCATCCGCCGCCCGCACCAGGGCCTCGTTGCAGGCGCTGAGGGTGCGCAGGGCGCGGTTGGCGCGCAGCAGCGCATCCTCTGCCTGCTTGCGCTCGGTGATGTCGCGGGCGGTGCCGAACATGCCGATGACCTTGCCTTCAGGGTCGTGCATCGGCCCCTTGGTGGTCAGATAGGTCCGCAGCCCTTCAGGCGTGACGAGGTTCTCCTCGAAGGTGATGACGCGGTTTTCCGCCATGACCCGGCGATTGTCGGCGATGAGCTGTCTGGCTAACTCGGGCGGGAACACGGCCATTTCGTCGCGGCCGAGCACTTCCTCGGGACGCTTGCCCGTGAGGCGCGCCGCCGCCCGATTGAACACGAGAAACCGGTCGTTGACGTCCTTGACAAAAATGGTGTCGGTGGAACTCTCGGCGACGGAATCGAGCAACTGCAGGGCGCGCAGTTTTTCCGACTGCGCGTCAAACTCCCGCCGGGAGGCAGCCAGAGTGTGTTTTCCCAGACGCCTCATCAGCGCGTAAAGCAGCAGCGAGGTGACGGCGACGAACAGCAGGCCCTTGAGGGATTGGGCCAGGGCATGATGGGTGAGGTCGGCGAACAGGAATTCCACCACCCGGTCGGAGAGCAGTATCCAGAGGGTGGCAAAGACGGCGTAAATCAGCACGATTTTCAGAACACCCGCCGGCGCTTCGGTGAACATTGCGGATGTTCCGGTGGAAGTCTGGTGAGACATGGTAGCCCTCTCGTTGCGCGCTCAGCCCGGATCCTGGTGACGCCGGGCGATGGCCGCAAAGTCCTCGAAGCCGGCGAGGAAGGCATCGGTCATGTCCGGGTCGAAATGCTGGCCGCGCCCGGCGGCGATGATGTCGCAGGCCTCGCCAAAAGGCATCGGCAGCTTGTACACCCGTGGCGAGATGAGGGCGTCAAAGACGTCGGCCACGGCCATGAGCCGGGCGGAGACGGGGATGGCCTCGCCCGCCAGGCCATCCGGATAGCCGCTGCCGTCCCACTTCTCGTGGTGCCAGTGGGCGATTTCCTTGGCCAGGGCGAGGAATTCCACTGGTTTTTCGATGTCCTGCTCTGCGTGCTCGATGGCCTTGGCGCCAATCTGGGCATGGGTCTTCATGATTTCCCACTCATCCGGGGTAAATTTTCCGGGCTTGAGCAGGATGTGGTCGGGAATGCCCACCTTGCCGATGTCGTGCAGGGGCGCGGAACGGGCCAACAGTTCGATGTTACGCTCAGTGAAGAGCGCGACGAAGCGGGGGTGGTTCCGAAGCCGGGTGGCGAGCAGGTGCACATAGCTTTGAGTGCGTAGAATGTGGTTGCCGGTCTCCGGGTCGCGGGTCTCGGCGAGATGGGCCAGCGCCCGGATGCTGACCGCCTGGATCAGCTCGTTCTCCGCCATGCGCCGGGCCACTTCGGCTTCCAGGAAGGCGTTCTGGTCGCGGAGATAGTCCCGCCCCCGCTTGGCCTCCAGCTGGGTGCGCACCCGGGCCAGCACCACGATGGGCTGGATGGGCTTGGTGATGTAGTCGGCGGCGCCCAGTTCGAGGCCCCGTTCCTCGTCCCGCGCCTCGCTCAGCGCGGTGAGGAAGATGACCGGGATGTCGCGGGTGGCGGAGTCTTTCCGCAACTGCGCCAGCACGGCGTAGCCATCCATCTCCGGCATCATTACGTCCAGCAGGATCAGGTCCGGCTTCGTCTCTCCGGCGGCGACCGCCAAGGCGCGCTCGCCCGAGGTGGCGGCCAGGACATCGTAATGCGGTTGCAGTAATTGCCCCAGGATGGACAAGTTCTCCGGATCGTCGTCCACCACCAGGATCGTGTCCATGAGGCCGCCCCCCTGCGTGGATTCAGCCATATTGTGTGTTGACAAGCCACTCATATCATCCTCACCGTACTCGGCAGCAACAATGCAATTCTTATCCCGGATATTGCATGAATTGCCGTGATGATCGCGCAGGATTTTGTTTCGTAGGGGAATTTTGTGAAGGAGCGGCGTAGTTATTCATACGCCCGACCGAACAAAATTTTCATACGAAACAAAAGACAAGCGAGGGCACGGTGAATTCATGCAATATCCGGGTTATGTACCTGGAATATGCCGATCTTACGACAAAATGCCCCCAGTGACACAAAATCCCGGCGCGGGGCCACGATTCATGCATTTGCCCACGTCACCTCGCCTGATGCGGCTGCGCCAGGTAGGCGCGCGACTGCATTTCAGCCAGCCGGCTCAGGGCACGCTCAAACTCGCCGTCGAACAGGCTTGCCTGACCGAGTTGCGCCAGCGGGGCGGCAGCGGAAAGAATCAGTTTGACCCGGCAATCATACAGTTCGTCCACCAGCCATATAAAACGCTTCGCTTCGGCAAGCGACTCGCCACCGAATTGCGGCACCCCGGACAGCAGCAGGGTATGGAAACGCCGGGCCAGCTCGATGTAGTCGGCCTTGCTGCGCGGACCAATGCATAATTCGCTGAAATCGAACCACGCCACGCCGGGCCCCAAGTGCCGGGCCACGATCATCCGGCCCGCCACTTGCAGCATGGCATTTTTCTCCCCATTGCTGCCTGCCTGCGCGTAATAAATGGTCTCCAGCGCCTGTTCCGCCCGTTCGTTCAGGGGCGTGTGATAGACACCGGCCTGTTCCAGCACACTGAGCCGATAATCCCCGCCGCCGTCGAGATGCACCACTTCCAGACTCGCCTTGATCAAGGCGA
>JAUYFI010000115.1 GCA_030691075.1 Sulfurisoma sp.
TCAACATACAATTAATATTTTAATAATATATTTATTAATAAGGTTTCACTATGGTCATAGTTACTATATAGTAACTATGTTATTCCAAGAATTTGTTATCTTAACCCACCTACAGCAACGCTATACATGATGTTTCTATAGATAAACCTTTCGTCATAGTTACTAATCATTCCGGAAGAAATCAAACTAACTTTAAAAACCGCATTTCTACTTTGATGAACTGCAAGAACATATTAAAAAAATATCACTTAGTATCTTGAAAGATTTGCCAGTATATAAAAAAAACCAACAATAAACATTGAATTTTTATGAAAATTACGGATTTGTTGAAATCAGTTGATAGCCCCAGCTAATTAATGATCGGACTTATAGTTATAGTCTTCCGCAAAACTTCTGATAATTTTAGACAACGAACTAATGCGAACTGATACGAACTCGTGAGTTAGTTGTGAGTTCGTTTCAGTTAGTTGTTTTTTATCATATGTTCGGCGGAGAACTATAATTTAAAACGAACTAAATATAATTCTCGAAAGTGTGTGTGGATTTGACACCATTCTGTAAATTAGTCAGAAGCAATAATCATTGGTCATCGGTTAAGACCACCATTCCTCCCTGAATCGATGTCGATTGACATGAGGGTCAAGTGCTTGACTCTGATAAACATTCATGACCTGAACAGATTCCTAATTCCCACCTACAACTTCTAACCTGAATCTGTACAATAATTCATTTTCGCAAGCAAACAACCTTTTTTTGTAGCATTTAACTAAAAATATAAAACCAAAACCTTTATATCTTTGTAGGGGTATTACCTCCTACAATGGCAATAAAACGCAAGAAGAGGAATGGACGAATTTATCGTGAAGAATACAAATCGGTTCGAATAGGCGGAAAAGTCAAAAGTATCTATGTCCGGAGTTTAGGGCCAGAAAAACCCGTAACTCCTTCAAAATCAAAACCCAAAACCCTCGATCGATTAGAACATAGTCAATCACATAGATCTGGTGCCGTAACTCTTCTCTGGAAGATAGCCTCCGAGCTTGGATATATCAATATAATCGATGAAATCTGCTGTGAGAAACCGAACATCGAATGCCCTTCTCCAGGAAAGCTCCT
>JAUYFI010000179.1 GCA_030691075.1 Sulfurisoma sp.
CCCCGGCCAGCCTGAACATGCCGACGGACTGGACCAGGCTCCTCGCCTGCTCCTCCAGGCTCTCGGCCGCCGCCGCCGCTTCTTCCACCAGCGCCGCATTCTGCTGCGTCACTTCGTCCATCTGCGTCACCGCCTTCGTCACCTGCTCGATACCCACAGACTGCTCCCGGCTCGCGTTGCTGATCTCCGTCACCAGGTTGGCCACACTCTGGAAGGAGTTCACCACTTCGTCCATGGTGCTGCCGGCATCCGCAACCAGTTTGGCGCCGGATTCCACCTTGTCCACCGACTCGGCGATCAGCGTCTTGATCTCCTTGGCCGCCGTGGCCGACCGCTGCGCCAGATTCCTCACCTCCGAGGCCACCACCGCGAAACCCCGGCCCTGTTCGCCCGCACGCGCCGCTTCCACCGCGGCGTTCAGCGCCAGGATGTTGGTCTGGAACGCGATGCTGTCGATGACGCCGATGATGTCGGCAATCTTCTTCGAACTGCCCTGGATATCGCTCATGGTGCCCACCACCCGCTTGACCAGGGTGCCGCCCCGAGTCGCCACTTCGTTGGAACCCTTGGCCAGTTCGTTGGCTTTGCGCGAGTTCTCGGCATTGTTCCGCACCGTGGCGTTCAACTGCTCCATCGAGGATGCCGTCTCCTCCAGGCTGCTCGCCTGCTCTTCCGTGCGCGAGGAGAGGTCCTGGTTCCCCGCCGCAATCTCCTGCGCCGCGACGTTGATCGCGTCCGACGCTTCCTTGATCCGGCCCACCACTTCCCGCAGCCGCTCCACCGTCGTGTTCGTGTCGTCCTTGAGCTGACCGAAGGTGCCCTGGTAGTCCCCCTCGATCGTCTTCGTCAGGTCGCCGCGCGCCAGGGCATTGAGCACCTCCACCACGTCGTTGAGGCCCCGTGCGCTCGTTTCCAGGAAGCGGTTGAGGCCGGTGGCCAGCTTGAGGAAGAAGCCCTGCTTGCCCTCCAGGGAGAGCCGCTGGGTGAAATCGCCGGCGGCCGCTGCGTTGACGATCTTCTCGACTTCCTTTTCGACCGCCACTTCCGTCGTGCGGTCCTGCCACTGGGTGACGCGGCCGAGCGTCTCGCCCCGCTCATTGATGATGGGCCGGGCGGACAGCCGCAGATGACGCTCGCCCATCACGATGTCCACATCGTGCCCGTGGAGCGCGGCATCGGTCATCTCGGCCTGCGCCTTGGGATCGGTGATCACCGTCTCGGTCAGTTTCCGGTCGACGAGAGCCGCCGCATCCTGGCCGGCGATGGCTTTCAGCAGTCGCTCCGCGGTGGGTGTCATGTTTTTGAGCAGGCCCTCGGCATCCGAGATGGTGATCGCGGCCGTGGAGCTGTACAGCGCGATCTTGATGCGC
>JAUYFI010000015.1 GCA_030691075.1 Sulfurisoma sp.
ATCCTAAATTCCTCTGTTAGCCCATCCCAAAAGCCAAACAAGGCGGATGCAAGCCGAGAGGCGGAGAGTTTTTCGGCCTTGTTGCGATGATCTTGTCGACGATGTAGCGCACCAGCGCGCGCCAGCGATCCGCTTTGGGCAACTGAGGCGCACTTGCCAGAACATGGTCAAGACCCTTGCGGATATTGGCGATCATCGCCTTGATCTGATCCCCTGCCGCGTGGGTCAGGGTGAGCAGCAGCCGGGACTGGCCGGCGTGCTGGGTCAGGCGGGCGACGCCGGAGAGCAGCATGGGGCGGCTGGTGATCGCTTCCAGGCGTGTCTTCGGGTGCGCCAGGCGGACATACCAGCTCCACCAATTGTAAACCAGCGCCACTGCCCGCGCCGAGAGGTTGCAGCGCTCCAAGTCATGCGTGGTGTAGCCGCCCCAGCCCCATTGGTTCTTCAACTCGTCGAAGCCGTTCTCGCAGTCGGCCCGATCCCGGTACAACTGGCCCATGGCTTCGAGCGTGTAGTCCGAATTGGTCACCAGTACGGCGTACTCCCAGAGTTTGACCTTGTCCGAGCTGTCAACGAAGTGCAGTTCCTGCTGCTGCCCCTCGCCGCCCGTCTCGGCTGCCAAACTACCTTTGACTCGCCGCCGCAGCACCACTACGCGCCGCGCGCGGCTCCAGCCCGTCAGCCGGAGTTCACTTTCCACGGCGTCGAAGCCGTGGCCCACGTCCTGCCAGTCGCCTTGCTGCCATTGCCGCTCGATCAGGCGCTTGACCCCGGCAGTCTGCCGTAGCTTGAAGAGATAGGGCTGCCCGATTTCTTCCATCTCGACCATCACGCCCTCATTGCCAAAGGCATTGTCGCCACGCACCAAGGCGGGACGTTCTTCGAGGGGGAGCCGCTCAATCAACAAGCGCAGGCGAGGTAGGCTATGTTTGGCCGCGCAGGCTTTGCCGCTCTGCACTTCGACATCGAGCACCATGCGGATGTTGGCGATCCAGTAGGTGTGCAGGGTATGGCTTGGCCTGCCCGGCCTGGTGGGGTTGTAACCGATCTCGGCGCCGGCTTGGTGGCCGAACAGCAGCTTGATGGTGGTGTCGGTGTCGAGTATCCAGGGGGTGCGCAAGGCTTCGCGGGTGCTCTCGCTCAGGGCGGCGTCCATCCAGGCCGTGCTCTTCGCCAGTTGGACCGTGCGGGCGGCGCGCTCTTCTTCGCTCGCGCGCTTGGGCTGGTTCGGCGCCAGATGCGCCAGCGCACGGCGCAGGCTTTCATCGCTGACGATTTTGTTCATGCCGAGTATCTGGGGGGCGACTTCGTCGCCGCGCAGCCCGGTGACGTGCGCATAGCGCCGCTGCCCGTCCAGAATCGACAGCAGCCAGGTACCCAGAACGTCAATCACCTCGGGGGCGTTGGGGCTGGTGTAGCTCATCGGACATCCTTCCACCCAGCGGGCGAATAGCCCCGACACTTCCAGAAACTCGGCAAAAAACGGCAACTGCCCCAGCGCCGTGGCGCTTCCGCCTTCGTCCCAACGAACATGGAACCGTCCGCCAGGGGTGGTTACGCGCAGTTCTACCGCCGCATGCTCCGCTTCCTGCAAGGCGGTTACGACCGCTTTTGCCAACACTTTTTGCTCAAAATCCTTTTCACCCATTGGGTGATCCTCCTATTCAGCCGTAACTCATTGCCAGTGCTGGGTTTACAGTTATTTTACAGGGGGCAACTGAGGAAAATAGG
>JAUYFI010000017.1 GCA_030691075.1 Sulfurisoma sp.
GCACCTGCTGGAGGAAAGCGATTCCGAGGCGGGCGATCTACTTGACGGCTTGCTGGAAAAACTGGAGGGAACGTCAATGGCGCGCGCGCTGAAGCCGGTGGCAGTCGCCATCGAAGGCTTCGATTTCGATGCCGCGCTGGAGAAATTGAGAGGCATTTAACGTTGCAAATAAGGTATCGTGACTCCATAATTACAACAATGATCTCCGGGTATCTCACCCGTATTCTGATCGAGGCCTTGGCGCACGAGCCGGCAGCAGTGCTGCTGGGACCGCGTCAGGTCGGGAAAACGACACTTGCCGTGGAAGTCGGCAAGCAACTGGGTGCGATTTATCTTGATCTTGAGTCCGACGTCGATAAGGTAAAGCTCCAATCGCCAGAAAGTTATCTGTCCGACCATCTCGGCCGCCTCGTCATCATTGATGAAATTCATCGGGCCCCCGGTCTGTTCCCCGTTCTGCGCGGGCTGATTGACCGCCAACGCCGGGCAGGTCGAGATGCCGGGATGTACTTGCTGTTGGGATCGGCTTCGCTGGATCTGCTCCATCAATCCGGAGAAACTCTGGCTGGCCGGGTCGCCTTTCTGGAACTTTCACCACTGCAGATTCTGGAGACCACGGCGATTCCTTCGGATGTACTCTGGTTGAGGGGAGGCTTACCGAAAAGCCTTCTTGCGGCGAGCGATGCGCGTAGCCTGCAATGGCGTAAAGACTTTATCCGCAGTTACCTGGAATACGACATTCCTCAGTTTGGTCGGCGCATTGCGGCTGAAACCTTGCGTCGCTTCTGGACCATGCTGGCGCACTATCAAGGCGGCTTGCTCAATGTCGCGCAATTTGCCCGCAATCTCGGGGTGGATACCAAGACAGCGGCAACCTACCTCGATCTGCTGTGCGATCTGCTGCTGGTGCGCCGCTTGCCGCCCTGGCATGCCAACATCGGCAAGCGCCTGATACGTTCGCCCAAGGTGTATATCCGCGATAGCGGCCTCGTGCATGCCTTGCTGGGCATTGCAGAGAAGGAAACACTGCTCTCGCATCCGGTGGTGGGACAAAGCTGGGAAGGTTTCGTCATCGAAAACTTGCTGGCAAATGCACCGCAGGGGGTGGATGGCTGGTTCTATCGCAGCAATCGCGGCGCCGAAATCGATCTGTTGCTGTCTCGCCCGGGTGGTGAGTTGTGGGCCATCGAAATCAAGCGCAGCCTGAGCCCCAAACTGGAGCGTGGCTTTCATTCCGCCTGTGCCGATCTCAAGCCGGCGCGCAAGTTCGTGGTTTATCCGGGAAACGAAACCTATCGCATGGCCGAAGATATCGAGGCGATATCGCTGGCGACTCTGGCCGGCAAGTTGAGGGAGCCTGTATGAGTGCCGCCCTCCACATCGCCGGTGTCGGCGCCTCGGCCGGCGGGCTGGAAGCCATGCTGCCGATGTTCGCGCGCATGTCCGCCACGGGGCGCATCGCCTATGTGGTGGCGCAGCACATGGCGAAGGATGGTCACGACGAATTGGTGGTGCGCCTGATCGGGCGCGAATCCGCCTTGCCGGTGCTGCTGGCCAAGGAGGGCGCGCATCTGGCGGCCGACACGGTGTATGTCATTCCCTCCAGCAAGGATGGGCGCATCCAGGGCGAGACGTTGCGGCTGGACGAACCCGCTGCCGGGCACTTATCCACGCCCTCGGTCAATGCGCTGTTTTCCTCGATTGCGGCAAGCAACTGCGGCAGAGCAATCGGCATCGTGCTTTCCGGCACCGGATCGGACGGGGTGATTGGCTGTCGCGCCATCAAGGCCGGCGGTGGCCTGACCTTCGCGCAAGACCCTGCCGAAGCCAAGTTCGACGGCATGCCGGTGGCTGCGATTGATGCGAAGCTGATCGACAGGATATTGCCGGTAGATCAGATCGGCGCCACGCTGGCCGGGATGTTCCCCGGCGCAGCCCTGCCCCCCGCAGCGGCGGGTGCAGGCGCCGAAGAGGCCGTTCCCGCAGCGGCACAGCGCGAACTCGAATCCCTGCTGCGTCAGGTGCATCAGGCCACGGGCATCGACTTTTCCAGCTATAAGGAAGATACCCTGCTGCGCCGGCTGGAAAAGCGCAAATCCACGCTGGGTGTTGAGTCCGTCGCGGACTACCAGGCCCTGATCCGCCGCCAGCCGGACGAACTGAAGGGGCTTCAGCATCTCTTCCTGGTCTCGGTATCGTCCTTCTTTCGCGACCATGATTCATTCCATGTCTTGAAAATGTCGCTGGCAAAACTCGTGGCTGGCAAGCGGCCCGACGAGTCCATTCGCGTCTGGGTACCCGGCTGTGCCTCGGGCGAGGAAGCTTACACGCTGGCCATTCTGCTCAAGGAATTGTCTGGCGAGCATCCAGTGGAAATCATCGCCACCGACCTCAACCCCGAGGCTCTGGACATGGCCCGCGCAGGCCTCTATCGCCAGACCGCCTGCAAGGAAATGGAACCGGTCTTGCGCGACCGCTATTTCCTGACCAAGGGACAGCACTTCGAGATCAAACCGGAGATCAAGGCCTGCGTCCACTTCGAGCAACGCGACGTGCTCGGCGGCGTGCCTCCTCATTCACCCGGCGGCCTCGATCTGGTCAGTTGTCGCAACCTGCTCATCTACATGAAGTCGCCCTTGCAGGACAAGCTGATCAAGAGTTTTCATACCGCCTTGCACCCGCAGGGCCTGCTGTTCATCGGCCAGTCCGAATCGCTGAGTTTCGTCGGCAACTCGCTGTTCGCGCCCATCGATCATTATCACCGCCTGTTCCGCCGGCGACACTGATTCACCCAAAGGAAGTCTGCCATGAATGCCCTGTTCACCGCCCTCGAAAAACTCCGGCTCAACATCAAGTTGATCGTGGGGTTCAGTGTCGGCCTGCTGGTGGTGGAGGAATCCGGGGGCATCGTGCTGGCCAATCCGGCAGGGGAGAAACTGTTCGGCTACGCGGCGGGCGAACTGGTGGGTGCGACGCTGGCTCTGATCATGCCGGCGAATGTGATCGCCGACCGTCAAGCCGGTGCAGTCAGCAGCGTGGCGGGCCTGCGCAAGGATGGCAGCGAGTTCCCGCTCATGTTGTCCTTGAGCCCACTGCCTGCGCGCGGCAACCGCGGCCGCTGCGTGAGTGTCGCCGTGCGCGCGGCCGGCCCCGGCGCTTGAGGATTTCCCCCATGATCAATCCGCTGGACTTCGTCGAAAAACGCACCGTGCTGGTGGTGGATGACACGCCGGACAACCTTGCCGTGCTGAGCGGGATACTGAAGGATCAGTATCGCGTCAAGATCGCGCCCGACGGCGAGAAGGCGCTGGCGATTTGCCATTCCGACACGCCGCCCGATATCGTTCTGCTCGACATCATGATGCCGGGCATGGATGGTTTCGAGGTCATGCGCCGGCTGCGCGCCGAACCCCGCACCCGGGAAATCCCGGTCATCTTCGTGACGGCGATGACCGATGCGGCAGACGAACAAGCCGGACTGGAACTTGGCGCCGTCGACTACCTGACCAAGCCCGTCAAACCCGCTGTCGTGCTGACGCGCATCAAGAATCATCTTGCCCTGAGTGAGCGCACCACCATGCTGCGGGAGCTTTCCGCCAAACTTTCGCGTTATCTGCCGCCGCAGGTCTACCAGATGATCTTCAAGGGCGTGCAGGACACATCGATTCATGCGAAACGCAAAAAGCTGACGATCTTCTTTTCCGACATCAAGGATTTCACGGCGACCACCGCAGACCTTGAGCCCGAGGACCTGACCTACCTGCTCAACAAGTATTTCGAGGAAATGTCGAAGATCGCGCTCGAGTACGGCGCGACCATCGACAAGTTCGTGGGGGACGCGATGTTGATGTTCTTCGGCGATCCCGAGACCCAGGGCGTCAAGGAGGATGCCTTGCGCTGCGTGCGCATGGCCATCGCCATGCAGCGGCGCATGACCGATTTGCAGGCGCTCTGGCGCGACAAGGGCTTTGAGCACCCGCTGCGCATGCGCAGCGGCATCAACACGGGATTTTGCAATGTCGGCAATTTCGGCAGTGCGCTGCGCATGGACTACACGGTGATCGGCGGCGAGGTCAATCTGGCGGCACGCCTGGAGCAGGCCGGCGACCCCGACGGAATCCTGGTGTCGTTCGAAACCTATGCGCTGGTGCGCGAGGAGATCGATGCCGAAGAGCGGCCGCCGATCGCGCTCAAGGGAATTCCCGGCGGTGTGCGCGCGTTCGCGGTGAAGGGCATTCTCGATGGTGTCGAGGCGGAGCGGCGCTTTGTGCAAAAAATTCGCCCGGGCTTGCGTGCGGTGCTCGATCTGGATCGCCTGTCCCCGGCATCGCGCGACGAGGCTATCGATGACCTGGAAGACCTTATCGGCCGAATACGCCAGGTCGGGTAAACTCGGCGAGAACCGTATTGGGCTGCCAAGCCGAAAGGAAATGCATCATGGAACTTGGTCTTGATTTCGTCGAAAAGGCCACCGTACTGGTGGTCGACGATACCCCCGACAATCTCTCCCTGATGAGCGGGTTGCTCAAGGACGACTACAAGGTCAAGGTTGCGAACGGCGGCGAGAAGGCGTTGAAGATTGCGCAGTCCGACAGTCCTCCCGACCTGATCCTGCTCGACATCATGATGCCCGGCATGGACGGCTACGAAGTCTGCCAGCATCTCAAGAGCGACCCGACGACGCGCGACATTCCGATAATCTTTCTCACCGCCAAGGCCGAGGTCGAAGACGAGAAGAAGGGCCTGGAAATGGGCGCGGTGGATTACATCACCAAGCCGATCAGCCCGCCGATCGTCATGGCCCGAGTCGCGAACCATCTGGCGCTCAAGGCATCCGCCGACTTTCTCCGCGACAAGGCCGACTACCTCGAGATCGAGGTGGGCAAGCGGACGCGCGAAGTGATGGCGATCCAGGACGTCACCATCCTGGCGATGGCATCCCTGGCGGAAACGCGCGACTCCGATACCGGCAACCACATCCGCCGCACCCAGTTCTACGTCAAGGCGCTGGCCGAGAAACTGAAGATGCATCCACGCTTCGCCGCCTATCTGACCGAGCAGACCATTGCGACGCTGTTCAAGTCGGCGCCGCTCCACGACATCGGCAAGGTCGGCATTCCCGATCGCATCCTGCTCAAACCCGGCAAGTTCGAGCCGGAAGAATTCGAAATCATGAAGACCCACACCACGCTGGGGCGGGACGCGATCCAGGCGGCCGAGGAGCGGCTGGGCATGAAGGTCGAGTTCCTCACCATGGCCAAGGAAATCGCTTATGGCCACCAGGAGAAATGGGACGGTTCGGGCTACCCCGAGCGCTTGGCCGGCGAGGCCATCCCGATCTCGGCGCGGCTGATGGCCGTGGCCGACGTCTATGACGCTCTGATCAGCCGGCGGGTCTACAAGGATGGCATGTCGCACGAGAAGGCGGTGGATATCATCGCCGCCAGCAATGGGACCCACTTCGATCCCGATATTGCGGAGGCATTCATCGAAATTCAGGAGGAATTCCGCGCCATTGCCGCGCGCTACGCCGATTCGGACAAGGACATGGCCAAGAAGAAAGAACAACTCGACCGCCTCGCCGGGGCGGGGGATAAGCGATGAACTTTCCATTCGTAAAAGCCGGCAGCGCGGGTGGCGGGGGCCTGAACTTCGCCGCGCGCCTGAAACAGGGCACATTCCTCATCGTCGACGATTTCGACTCGATGCGCAAGGTGACGATGAACCAGATGAAGCAGCTCGGTGCAGTCAAGATGGTCGAGGCGGCCAACGGTGCGGAGGCGCTCAAAATTCTCGCCCGGCAACCCATCACCATGGTGCTCTCCGACTGGAACATGCCGGTGATGTCGGGACTGGAACTGCTGCTCTCGGTTCGCTCCAACGAAAAGTTGTTTACGTTGCCCTTCCTGATGATCACCGCCGAAGCCGAGCGGGACCGCGTCATGCAGGCGATTCAGTGCGGCGTTTCCGAACTGCTCGTCAAGCCTTATACGTCGGGGCGCTTCGCCGAGCGCCTGGAGAAGGCCATCGACTGGAAGCCGCGACATAACGGGCCGATCGATCCGGTCGCCGCACTGGCCGGAACCGGAATCAAGGTCACGATGACCGGTGGCCCCGCGGCGGCGGCAGGCACCCCGGCACCGCTACCGGCGCCCGCGGCTGGGCGCGGCAGGGAGCGGCCGACGATTCTCGTGGTCGACGATACCCCGGACAATCTGCACCTGCTCTCGTCGCTGTTCAAGGACGAGTACCGGGTCAAGATCGCGCACAACGGCGAAAAGGCGCTGTCGATCTGCCATTCCGATACCCCGCCGGATCTGGTGCTGCTCGACATCATGATGCCGGGCATGGATGGCTTCGAGGTGGCGCAACGCCTGCGCGGGCACCCTTCTTCGGAGCACATTCCGGTGATTTTCGTGACCGCGATGACCGGCGAGGATGCCCGGCTCAAGGGCATGGAACTCGGCGCCGTCGACTTCGTCACCAAGCCGATCGACCCCGGCGCGCTCAAGGTGCGCGTGAAAAACTTCATGCGCTATGTCGAGCTGCATGGCCAGTTGCAGGCGGACTATGACGAAATGATGTCGTCGGAGCGACTCAAGGAAGATGTCGAGCGCATCACGCGCCACGACATGAAGGGGCCGCTTGCCGGCGTGATCGGTCTGGTGCAGGGTCTGGCCGAGGCCCCCAACCTGACCAAGGAGCAGCAGGAGCAGATACGCATGATCGAGGAAACCGCGCTGCGGGTGCTCGACATGATCAATCTTTCGAACGAGTTGTACAAGATCGAGACCGGACGCTTTGTTCTCCATCCGAAGCCGGTTTCCGCGGCAAAGATCATCCGCCGCATCGCCGACCTGTCACGCACTACTTTCGCCGTGAAGGAATTGACCATCGTCGTGGCGACCCCCCGTGGCGTGGACGACGAACAGTTGCTGGCGAATGGCGATGCGATGCTCTGTTACTCGCTGTTCCAGAACCTGATAAAGAACGCCTGCGAGGCGGCCCCGGATGGCTCCGAAGTGACGATCACGATCCTTGGTGGCTCGCCCATGCGCATCACGCTGGAGAATCAAGGAGTGGTTCCAGAGGCGATCCGCGAGACCTTCTTCGAGAAATTCGCCACCGCGGGGAAGCAGGGCGGCACGGGACTCGGTACCTATTCGGCCAGGATGCTCACCGTGGCGCAAGGCGGAAGCATCGCCATGGAAACCAGCGACGAGAAGAAGTCCACCTGCATCACGCTGACGCTTCCGGCATGAGCCCGACAGGGGCCGCGCGCAGCGATCGGCGCAAAACATTCCATCCATGAAAACCATCAATCGCTACCTGCTCGTTTCCCTTGCCGCCGCGCTGGTGCTGGTGGCCGTCCTCGTGGCGGCCGTCAGCTACGTGCTTTTCGGCCGGCAGGCGAGCGAGCAGGAACTGCTGCGGCGCCAGGCGATGACCGAGGAGCGCGCCCGCGCCGAGATCGAGCCTTTCATGCAGGCGTTGCGGCGACTGGAACTGGCGCGCGACGACGCGCTGGCGCGGCTCGATGGCACGCGCAAGGCCGATTCGCCGATCCGCTTCGGCCACGATACCGCCGCGCGCGACGACGGCAGCGTCCGTTCGCACGTGGATCGCTTCGATCCGAAATGGGAGCCCGGCATTTTCGTGCCCTCGAACGTGACCGCGGACGAGGACCTGAAACACTGCATCGTCGCCTTTCGCGACACGGCCAATCTCTTCGGCCAGGCCTGGCGCAAGGATTGGCCCAATCTCTGGTTCGCCGGCCGCGAGGGCTGGATCGTCGCCTACTGGCCGGCCTACCCGTGGACGGAAAAGCTCAAGGCGGCGGACAAGCCCGCGGCCGAGCCCTGGTTCGCGCGGGCGGCGCCCGAGAAGAACCCGGGCAAGGGGCCGGTATGGGGCGCGCCACGCAGCGACCCCGACGGCAAGGGCACTTCGGTGGTGCTGAGCCTGCCGCTTTATGCCGGCGACACCTTCCTTGGCGTGATCGCGCAGGACGTGCCGCTGGCGCGGCTGGCGGATGCGGTGGCCGTCGACGAGGCCGATGCCGGCATCGCGCGCATCGTCTTCGCCGCCGACGGCGCTCTGCTGGCGATGAGCGGCCGCACGGCCGAGATCGCCAAGGCCGGCGGCAGCCTCAAGGCCGCGCAGGTGCCCGCGGCGGCCTCGGCCATCGCCGCCATCCAGGCCCACGGCGAGGCCTTCGGCCGGGTGCGCGATGCCGCGGGCAAGCAGCATGTTCTCTACAGCGGCATGGGCAAGCTGCCATGGACGCTGGCGACGCTGGTGCCGGACGCCAGGCTGGGCGGCGGCTTGCGCGCGGCGCTCGGCGTGGGCGCCGCCGGGCTCATGGGCCTGCTGTTGGTGCTGGCGCTGATGGCGCGGCAGTTGCGCGTGGCGCTGGTCAAGCCGCTGCGGCAGCTTTCCGCCGCGGTGGCCTCGATCACCAACGGCCATGCCGATGTCGTGCTGCCCACCGGCGCCCGCGGCGAGATCGCCGAACTGGCCGATGCGCTGATTCCCATGCGCGACTCGGTCGCGGCCAAGCTGAAAGTCGCGAAGGAGGAAAAGTCGGCGCTGGCGACACGCCTCGCCGAGGCGGAACAGAAGGCGGAGCAGACGCAGCGCCGGCTCGACGAGGAGACAGTGGTGGCCGAGGATCGCGCCAGCCGCCTCAAGGATCTCGAACAGCGCTACGAGGCGCTGTTGCAGCAGCAGTTGGCGCCGGTCGAGGGCGAGGACGGGGGCGATGACGCCGAACTCGCGCCGACCGAGGAAGCCGGGACGGCGCCGGCGGAGGAAGCCGGGGATATCCCGCCGGGCGACACGCCGACCTGAGAGTCTGTGCCGGGGCTCGAGCGAAGCGCTCGCCGGCCGGGCTCTCTCAGGCGGGGCCGGCCGCGTCGCGCCATGCCGGATCGGGGCGCCAGGCGGCGACCCAGGCGGGAATGTCCGCCGCCGGCATGGGACGGGCGATGCCGTAGCCCTGCGCCAGTTCGCAGCCCATTCCCAGCAGCGCCACGCCGATGTCCGTCGTCTCCACGCCTTCGGCGATCACCTCGCGGCGAAATACCCGCGCCAGGCCGATCACGCCTTCGACGATGGCGCGGTCTTCCTGGTCGTCGAGCAGATCCTTGACGAAGGACTGGTCGATCTTGAGCACGTCGACCTTGAGGCGCTTGAGATAGGAAAGCGAGGAATAGCCGGTGCCGAAATCGTCGAGGGCGAGGCGCAGCCCGAGGTCATGGCAGGCCTTGACGATTTCCGCGACCTGAACGATGTCCTCCAGCGCGGCGGTCTCCAGCACCTCGAGTTCGAGGGCCGCCGGCGGCACGGCGGGGTGGGAGCGCAGCAGCGTCGCGATGCGCTCGACAAAATCCGGCGCCTGCAGGTGGCGGGCGGCGATGTTGACGCTCATGCCGAGTCGCAGGCCGGCGGCATGCCAGGCGTCGATCTGGCGCACGGCGGTTTCCGTGACCCACTGGCCGAGGGCGACGGAAAACTCGCTGTCCTCGATGACGGGCAGGAACTCGCTCGGCGCCAGCAGTCCCCGCTCGGGGTGCCGCCAGCGAATCAGCGCCTCGACGCCGATCACCGCGCCGCTGCGCATGTTGACCTTGGGCTGGTAGTACAGCACGAACTCGTCCTGGCGCAGCGCCGCCTCGATGCGGAAGCGGGCTTCGTGATGGGCCTGGACCAGGCGGTCGCGCTCGGCGTCGAAAAGGTGGCAGCGGCCGCGGCCGGACTGCTTCGCGATGTACATGGCCTGGTCGGCGTGGCGCAGCAGGGTGTCCGGGTCGGAGTCGTCGAGCGGGTAGAGGGTGATGCCGATGCTCGCCGAGATGCGCACTTCATGCTCGCCCAGGCGGTAGGGCGAGGCGATCGCGGCGAGGATGCGCTCGAAGATCTGCGCGCATTCGTCGAGGGTGTCGAGCGCGGAGATCAGCAGCACGAACTCGTCGCCGCCGAGCCGGCAGACCGTGTCGCCGGCGCGCACGCATTCGCCGAAACGGCGTGCCGCCTCGATCAGCAACAGGTCGCCGACTTCGTGGCCGAGCGTGTCGTTCACCGGCTTGAAGCCGTCGAGATCGAGGTAGGCCACGGCCAGCAGTTGCTCCGAGCGCTGGCTCTGGGCGATCGCCTGGCTCAGGCGGTCGCCCAGCAGCACGCGGTTGGGCAGGCGGGTGAGGGCATCGTAGTGAGCGAGGTGCTCCAGCCGCAACTGGTGCTCCTTCAGTTCGGTGATGTCGGAGAATATGCCGACATACTCCGTGACGGGGCCGTCGCCATCGCGCACCGCGGAGATGGTGAGCAATTCGGGATAAATGACGCCGTCCTTCCTGCGGTTCCAGACTTCGCCGCGCCAGTAGCCGCGCGCGTGGATGGACTGCCACATGTCCTCGTAGAACTGGCGGTCGTGCCGTCCCGAAGCGAGCAGGGCGGGGGTGCGGCCGATGGCCTCGTCGCGCGGATAACCCGTGATGTTGGTGAAGGCCTGGTTGACGTTGATGATGCACGCCCGGGCATCGGTGATCATGATGCCCTCGGTGGCATGCTCGAACACGCTGGCCGCCTGGCGCAGGGCTTCCTGCGAGCGCTTGCGCTCGCCGATGTCGGCCATCATCCAGACCGTGCGGTAGCCGTGTTTGTCCGTGGCCACGGGCTTGGCGGCGATCTGAATCCAGCACGGCGCGCCGTCGTGGCGGCGCAGCATCCATTCGATGTTGATGTTGCCGCCGGCGGCCAGTTGCGGCCGCACCCGCTCCCCAAAACTGGCGTAATCCTCGGCCGAGGCGAACAGCACGCTCGCCGGTTGCCCGACCAGTTCCCGCGGCGAGTCGTAGCCGAGGGTCTCGAAGAATTGCCGGTTGCAGCGGGTGATCGTGCCGTCGGCCGTGATCACGATGCCGACCAGCACGTTCTCGATCAGTGTTTCCTGCTCGTCGCCGATGGCGCGCAAGCGGGTCTCGCTCTCCCGCAGGGCCCGCACCCGGTCCTCGACCGCCGCCGCCATGGTGTTGAAGTTGTCGGCCAGCAGGCCGATCTCGTCGTCGCTATCGAGCTCGATGCGCGAGGCATGGTCGCCGCGGGCGATCCGGCGGGTGGCGGCCAGCAGCGTCGCGACATGGCGGGTGATGAGATAGCCGGCCGAGGCAAGCAGCAACAGGCTGAGCAGAATTTCCGCCGCGGCGATCAGCAGGCTTTGCCGGATGACGCTGTCGCGCAGCGTCACCATGCGGGCCAGGGACAGACCGAAGCGCGCCGTGCCGACTTCGTCGCCCAGCAGGAAGAGCTTTATTTGCGTGTCGTAGATGAGGTGGCTGTCGATCGCATCCTGAATTCGGGTGTCCAGGTGGGGCATGTGCCGCGGGTCGACCGCGCCGGCCTTGGCCAGCAGTTCGCCGCGGCGGTCGAAAACGGCGACATAGGGGATGTCGGTCAGGCTCGTGCGGCTCAACTGCTTGAGCACCGTCTCGATTTCGTAGTGGTTGCGCTGGAAGACGTAGCCGGCCAGGGCGGCGTTGAGCAGCGGGGCCAGGGACTCGATCCGCGCCTGGGTCTGCGACTCGAGGGCTTCGTTGAGCAGGCGATAGCTGTTGGCGAGCAGCAGGCCGAGCATGCACAGTTCCACGGCGATGGCCGCGACCACCAGCTTGAGCCGGATCGAGCGGTGCCAGGGAACGGTGTCTTTGGGGTGCATGCGGCCGGCTTGTCGCGACTAATCGGGCTGCGTCAGCACGGCGGTGAAGGGGTCGATGCGCTTCATGGTCGCGTCATCGATCGGGCGGAAGTCCACCTGCTGGGTGCGCTTGAAATAAGCCGCCCCCTCGGGGGTGTCCTTGAAGGCGGTCAGCGCCGCCTGCAGCCTGCGAATGCCGGCATCGCCGACGCGCGGGTGCGCCAGGACGAGCAGGCCCGGCGTCGGCTCCGCCCTGAAGATTTCCTGGAGGGCCTGGCGCTGATCCGGCGGCGCGACATCCCACAGCAGGGTGGCCGTGCCGCCGGCGGCCGCCTCGCCGCGCATCACGGCCGGCGGGACATTCGAGAAGCTCGGCGTTTCGAGCACCTTGACCTCCTTCTCCAGCGCCATCTTTCTCTTGCGCAGGGCGTGATCGACGACCTGGTAGGTCATCGACATCTTCGAGCCGATGGCGATGGTGCGGCCGCGCAGATCGTCGAGCGAACGAATCTTGCCATCCTTGCGGGCCAGCACCAGGATCACGATCTGGTAGCCGGTCTGGGCGACGCGGCGGTAGCCGTCGCGCTTCTCGGCCAGCCGTCCCATGTGCGGCGCGGTGAAGATCAGGTCGTATTCGCCTTGCCGCGTCCGTTCGATGAAGCTCTTGAAGTCCGGCGCCGACACCATGTTCAGCGGTTGCCCCAGCGACTTGGCAAGGTAATCCTTGAGCGGCGTGAATTGCTCGACGATCTGCGAGGGCGACAGGTAGGGATAAATCCCGAACACCATTTCGTCGGCCTGGGCGAGGGCGGCCGGGGCGCCGCCGAGCAGGCACGCCAGGGCGGCGAACCTCGTCAAAAGAATACGCGTCATGCCAGGTCTCCTCCGTCGATGCCCGGTCCGCACGTGGCCGGTTCTTGTTTTCACGGCATCCTAGCGGTTTATGTCTCGGGCGCGAAGTAGAACTTAAGGAATAGGCACCGCCGCGCCCTGAATTTTCCCGGAACGCAGTCGCGCCAATGCCTGCCTGGCCTCGGTCGGGGGGCGATCCCGGTCTCATGCGCCGTCGCGGGGTTCGCCGATATCCATGATCTCGGCGATGGGCAGGGTGGCGATGTCGCGCAGCTTGCCGTTCGCGCCTTCCGTGCCCTCGACCAGCGAGGCCACGGTGGCGAAGCTGGAGGGCACGACAACCTCGCGGCCACCCTCGGCGGCACGCCGTACGCCGTAGCGCACCCGCTCGCGCGACTCATGGGACAACTTGCCGATGAGGCTCTTGGTCACCCAGATACCGCCAAAGCGTGCGAAATCCGAGATGCGGGCAGCTTGGTTGATGGTGTCCCCGAGCACGACGAACTCGACGGCCGTGGTCGTGCGGAAGGTGCCGAGCCATTCCTGGCCCTCGGTGATGCCCGTGTTGAGATAGAGCTCGTTGAGCCAGTTCTTCTGCAATTGCCAGCGCTTGGACAGGCGCTTCATTTCCTCGCGGATCTCGGTGGCGCAGGTCAGGGCATTGAACAGGTAGTCGCTGTCGGGCTGCGGAAAAAAATAATAGACCATGCCGTCGCCGACATGCTTGCCGTGGGTGCCGTGGTACTTGCGGAAGATCGGCCCCATCGCCGCCCAGATGTCGTTGATCAGGGCGAAGTATTCGTCGGGCGGCAACTCCGAGCAGATGCGCACCGAGCCCTGCAGGTCGGCCACCAGCACCGCGAGATTGGTCAGCACCGGCATGCGCCGCTGCAGCAGGCCGCGGATCACCTCGTCGCGGCGCGCAAGAAATTCGAGCATGGAATCGGCCTCGTGCTGCTCGGGCGTGAGCACGACGAAAATTCCCTCGCGGAAGATCGAAACGTAGGCGCGACGCAGTTCGGTCCCCAGGCTCAGCAGCGCATCGGATACCGGCCGCGCCGGCTCGGCGCTCGCTTCGGCGAAGGTGCGTTGCAGCCAGGCGAAGGCCTCGGGGTCGACGCCGTGACAGGTGTCGGCAAAGCGGTTGGGGGTCAGGCGGCTCTTGGCCTGGCCGACATGGAAGCGCAGCAGTTCGGCCGTGTGGGCCTCGACGCCGCCGGCGGCCAGCAGGCGGAACAGGCTGCGGCCCTCGCTCGTCGGCGGCAGCTTGTCGAGCCCGCGAAAGATTTGCTGCCGCGCGGCTTCGTTGTACCAGCACAGTTCGAGGCTGTGATTGACCATGTAGGCGGGGAAGGCGATGTCCTCGATGGTCACCCGCAGGCTGGTGTCGGAGAGCGTTTCGCTGCGCGGCTCGGATGGAAAGGCGGCAGCCGGGGCGACAGTCGATGGGGCAGGGGAGGGTGCGGGCATCGGCGGCGGCTCGATCGCCAGCGCCTGCTGCTGCGCGGACGAACGCTCGGCTCCCCGGATCGCCATGCGCGCGACGATTCCGGCCATGCTGGCGCCCTCGCGTTTCAGTCGCTGGATCTCGCGAATCCGCTCGATGCTGTCGTCAGGAAAGAAGCCGAGCTGGCGCGGCCCGTCGGTTCCGGTGCCGGGATTGAGCACGACCGGTTTGGACAGTAGGCCAAGGCTAATGTAATTGTTTAACGTAGCCCTGGAGATATCTGTTTTGTCGATCAAATCTTTACTTGAATACATGGCAAGCTCACCGAGTTAGACTGTCTATCCGTGAATGTCCAGTTTGTAAGTTAGACAGTACAAAGTTAGTTGTCAAGGGGTTTGCAGGTTTGATTTGCAGAACGCTCGCCGTGGGTGTTCCCTTTTGGCAACCTCGTCGCAACGAGGGTCATGCGGCGGAGCTAGTCGGTTTCCTGGGCGACGTCGGGCATAATCTCGCGCCATGGACGAGAACGACGAGGATTTCATGCGCGAGGCGCTGGCCCTTGCGCGCGAGGCGGCGAGCGCCGACGAGGTCCCGGTGGGCGCCCTGGTGGTGATGGAGGGCGCGATTGTCGGCCGCGGTTTCAATCAGCCGATCGGCCGCTTTGATCCGACCGCCCATGCCGAGATCATGGCCCTGCGCGACGCGGCGGCCCGCAGCGGCAACTACCGCCTGCCCGGCAGTACGCTCTATGTGACGCTCGAGCCCTGCGTGATGTGTGCCGGCGCGATCATGCACGCCCGCGTCGGCCGCGTCGTCTTCGGCGCGAAGGACCCCAAGACCGGCGCGGCCGGCAGCGTGGTCGATCTTTTCGGCGAGGCACGGCTGAACCACCACGCCGACATCGTCGGCGGCGTGCTGGCCGATGAATGCGGTGCCCTGCTGTCCGGTTTTTTCGCCGCGCGCCGAGCCAGAACCGAGGTCGCCTGATGCACATCAGGATCAGCCTCCCGGCACAGACGCTGGAGCTCCATGACGACGAAGGCCAACTGCTGCGCCGCTATGCCGTGTCCACCGCGAAGAACGGCGCCGGCGAACAGAGCGGCAGCTACATGACCCCGCGCGGCCGCCACCTCATCCGCGCAAAAGTCGGCGCTGGCGCCACGCCGAATGCGGTGTTCGTCCGCCGCCGGCCGAGCGGCGAAGTATGGAGTCCCGAACTGGCCGCCACCCACCCCGGGCGCGACTGGATACTCACCCGCATCCTGTGGCTGTCGGGGCGCGAGCCGGGGAAGAACCGGCTCGGCGACGTCGACACCATGCGCCGCTACATCTACCTGCACGGCAGCCCGGACATGGTCGCCATGGGTACGCCCGGCTCGATCGGCTGCGTACGCATGAGGAATGCCGACATCGTCGAGCTGTTCGACCTCGTGCCGGCCTACACGCCGGTCGACATCGTCGAGTTCCGTATCGAGGAAGGGGACTGGAACGCACTGGCCGATGCCGCGCGGCCGGTGCGCGAGGCCGTTTTCGTGCGCGAGCAAGGCGTTCCGCTCGACATGGAATGCGACGAGTTAGACGCGACGAGCCGCCACGTCGTCGCCTTCGACGCGGCAGATGAAGCCATCGCCACCGGACGGCTGCTCGAAGACGGCCACATCGACCGCATGGCCGTGTTGTCGGCCTGGCGCGGCCAGGGAGTGGGCCGTGCCCTGTTCGAACGTCTGCTCGAAGCCGCCGCGCAACGCGGTAACATTGCCGAAATACGCAGCCACCCCTTCCACACGCGAGGTCTTGTCATGCCCTACACACCCGAACTGGTCCACGAACTCAACACCTTGCTGCATTTCAACCTGGAGACCAGCCAGCAGGGGATCAAGGTGCGCAAGGACGCCGATCCGGCGCTGATCACGGCGACCGAGCAGCTCTACGCCAAGGGCCTGCTCACCCTGAAGGACGGCGGCTTCCTGACCGGGCCGGGGAGGGAAGCGGCCGAGCACGCCCAGTCGACCCTGGCCATCCTCAATGCCAACCCGGCGGCCGTGAAGTCGATCATCTGATCGCCGGAGTTCGGGCGTAGCGGTCGCCAGCGGGCTCCCTCAGGCCGCCAGGGCAAAGCGAAAATGCGCGCGGCCGCCGGGCCGGCCTTCCTCCAGCCAGGTCTGCTCGTCGAAGTTCGCCCAGCCGTCGGCGCCCAGCGTCAGCACCGTCGAGTTGCGCGTGCCGTAGCCGGGTGCGCGGACGAAGGCGCTGGAAAGCAGCCGCTCCCATTCGAGACTGACGCCGGTGCGCGGCAAGGCCTCGTCCGGGTGCACGCCATCGTCGCGCAGCAGATCGAATAGCGGCGCGGCGTCGGGCAGCGCGCTCAGTGCTCCGGCCAGCGCCGTCTTGCCAGCGCCGACTTTTGGCCAGGGCGAATCGAGCAGGTGATTGGAGACGCCATAGACGCCCGGCGTCAGTTCCGTCGGCGCGCCGGCGACGTTGGAAAACCAGACGAGGCGCCGATTCTCTTTACTCATGTCGCCGAGCAGCAGGTTGAAGCCGTTGTAGGCCGGCGCCCGGGGAACGATGCGGGCCAGATAGGCGTCGATGCTGTCGTCGCCGCCGAGAAAATCCGCCACCAGGGCGCCGCGCGAGGGCGCGTCCTGGTGCTGGCTTGAAGGGTCACGGTAATTGGTCAGCGCGGCAAAGCGGCCGCTTCGGGTGATGCCCATCCAGGTGCCGCCGCCCTCAATGTCGCGTCCGGCCAGGACTTGGGGATGGTCGGGCAAAAAGTCGGCTCTGGCGGTACGGCGGGAGAAGAACTCGTCGCGGTTGGCGGCCACCACCAGCGGGTAATGCGGGTGGCTGCACCAGGCGACGAGGATCAGGCACATCTATTCGATGCTATAGGGCAGCGGCAGGAAGGCTACTTTCGGGCCGTCCGGGCTGCCGACATGGACTTCGCCGGCCTCCATGCCCGAGGACTGAACCACCAGCAGGCACTCATAGCCGCCCTCGGGTGCCGGGGCGATGCTGACCAGCGCACCGCAGTGCTGCGCGCCTGCCTCGGGGGTGAAAACATCGGTGCCGGGCGGGAAGGCGGCATCGAGCTTGGCGCGGTACATGCGGCGCTTGACCTTGCCGAGATACTGGGTGCGGGCGACGATTTCCTGGCCGGGATAGCAGCCCTTCTGGAAGCTGACGCCGCCGACGGCGGGCAGTTCGTAGTTGATCATCTGCGGCACGAAGGCTTCCTGCGTCGCAGCCACGATGCGCGGCTGGCCGGCGGCGATCTCGGTCAGGCGCCAGGCGGCCAGGCCGGCGGGCTTGGCGCCGGTCGCCAGCGTGTTCCACACGGCTTCGGCCGCAGCGGCAGCCACCGCCAGCACGAAGCGTTGTTCGTCCAGGCGCACGACGGTGCCGCCATCGAAGGCGGTACTGGTCATGGCCGCGCCGGGGTGGGCACCGAGGGCGCGTACCAACACTTCGGCCTGCGGGCCGGCAACGCCGATCAGCACACGCTCATCGCTGGCATCGAGCAGCTTGACCTTGCTGCGCAGCACATACATCGAGAGCTTCTTGTGGATGGCGGGCAGGATGTCGGCCGACAGTTGCAGCATGTAGTCACCGCCTTCGCGCCAGACCAGGAAGCTGGCGATCAGCCGCCCCTTGGCGGTGCACATGCCGGCATGGCGCGCGCCATCGACCGGGATGTGGTTGATGTCGTTGGTCAGCAGGTTGTGGAGGAAGCCGACGGCTTCCTCGCCCGTGGCGCGGATCAGGCCCTGGTCGGCCAGCGGCGCGACGATGGTGGCGGAGCGGCTGGCAGCGAGTTCGTCCTTGATGTCGCCGAAGTGCTCGAAATTATCCTGCGCGCCCTGCTTGGCGAGGAAGTCGTTCCAGGTGGAGTTCATGGTGATCCTTGGAGGGATATTTCTGGCTGGTATCATACCCGCCTTCCTTTCAGCCCTGCCCATGCGCCTTTTCAAGCAACTGTTCCTGCTCTGCCTGCTCGGCGCCATCGGTTTTTCGGGCTGGATGGCGTGGTTCGCATCTGCGGCCGTGCCGCTCAAAGTCAATCCCCAAGGCAGACTCGACTTCGACATCCGTCCCGGCCTCGGCCTCAAGGGCGCGGCGCAGGCGATGGCTACTGCCGGCGTCGATTTCGCGCCTTGGCAATTCGCGCTGCTCGGACGGCTGGCGGGCATGGATCGCAACATCAAGGCCGGCAGCTACGAAGTCGGTTCTGGCACGACGCCGTGGGACCTGCTGAAGAAGCTCACCGCCGGCGACGTGACCCAGACCGAGATCGTTTTCGTCGAGGGGCGGACTTTCCGAGAACTACGTGCGCAACTGAATGCCCATCCGGATGTCCGCCACGACTCGGCCGGCCTGTCAAATGCCGATATCCTGCAGCACCTCGGCGCGCCGGAACCGCATCCCGAGGGCCTGTTCTTCCCCGACACCTACCTGTTCGCCAAACAGTCGAGCGACCTCGATATCCTGCGCCGTGCCCATGGCGCGCTGCTGCGGCGGCTCGCGACGGAATGGGAAAGCCGCGATCCATCAATGCCTTACAAGACGCCCTACGAGGCGCTGATCATGGCATCCATCGTCGAAAAGGAGACCGGCACGCCGGCGGATCGCGGCAAGGTGGCCTCGGTATTCGTCAATCGGCTGCGCCGCGGCATGCTGCTGCAAACCGACCCCACGGTCATCTACGGCATGGGCCAGGGTCCATATGGCTTCGACGGCAACATCAGGAAGCGCGATCTCACCACCGATACGCCGTGGAACACCTACACCCGCGCCGGCCTGCCGCCGACGCCCATCGCCCTGCCGGGTATGGCCTCGATCCAGGCCGCGCTGCGCCCGCCGCCGACGGATTTTCTCTACTTCGTCGCCCGGGGCGATGGCTCCAGCGTCTTTTCGCGGACGCTGGAAGAGCATAATCGGGCCGTGAACAAGTATCAGCGGGGCGGGAGAGGCTAGTGACGGGGAAGTTCATAACGCTGGAAGGCATTGATGGAGCAGGGAAAAGCACCCATCACGCCTGGCTGGTCGCCGAATTGCAGCGGCGCGGCAAGACCGTGGTGCAGACCCGCGAACCCGGCGGCACGCCGCTGGGCGAAAAGCTGCGCGAACTGCTGCTGCATGAGCCCATGCACCTCGAAACCGAGGCGCTGCTGATGTTCGCGGCGCGCCGCGAGCACCTGGCGCAGGTGATCGAGCCGGCACTGGCGCGCGGTGACTGGGTCGTCTGCGACCGTTTCACCGACGCCAGCTACGCCTATCAGGGCGGCGGGCGCGGGCTGGCTTGGGAAAAACTGGAGGCGCTGGAGCACTGGGTGCATCCACATCTCGCTCCGGACCTGACATTGCTGTTCGATGTGCCGCTGGAAGTGGCCCAGGCCCGCATGGCGGCCGCCGCGCGCGAGGCGGATCGTTTTGAGCGCGAGCAGGCGGCATTCCATGCCCGCGTCCGCGCCGCCTACCACGTCCGCGCCGCCGCCGAACCGGCGCGGATGCGCGTCATCGACGGCGGCCGGACGCTGGATCAGGTCAAGAAACAACTTGAAGAAATCATCACAAGTGTCTGTTCCTGAATTATTACCTTGGCTGAATAATGACTGGAGAGACCTCTGGGGACATCCCGGGGGCCTGCCCCATGCGCTGCTGTTCGCCGGACCGGCCGGGGTCGGCAAGCGCGAGTTTGCCGAGGCCATGGCGGCGCGCCTGCTGTGCGAACGGGCGAGCGGAAACGCGCGGGCCTGCGGCGAGTGCGACGCCTGCCGCTGGTTCGCCGCCGGTAACCATCCGGACTTCCGCTGGGTGATTCCCGAGGCCGATGCCGAGGAAATCGAATCCGAGGATGCCCCGGCCAAGACCGAAAAGGCCGACAAGAAGAAAAGCAGCCAAATCCTGGTCGGGCAGGTAAGGGCTCTGGCCGACTTCGTCTATGTCGGCGCGCACCGTGACCGGGGGCGGGTGATCCTCGTTCAACCGGCCGAGGCGATGAACGTGGCGGCCGCCAATTCACTTCTTAAAATACTTGAAGAGCCGCCTGCAACTGTATATTTTATATTGGTTTCTGATGGATACAGAAGGCTCCTGCCGACCATCCGCAGCCGTTGCCGGATGCAGTTGATGAGCCGTCCGGATGCCAAGACGGCCGGCGACTGGCTGGGGCCGAAACAGGCCGACGCGGCGCGACTGCTTGCCGTCACCGGCGGCATGCCGCTGCGGGCGCTGGCGGCGGGCGAGCAGGGCTGGGGCAAGCTGGTGGCGGCGCTGGAGAAGGCCCTGGCCGATGTCGATCAGGACGAGATGAGCCTGGCGAGCGCCTGGGAGGGTTTGCTCAAGAATGCCGAGGCCTTCGCCATGGAGGATATGATCACGCTGCTGCAGAAATGGCTGGGCGATCTGGTGAGCCGGCAGATGGCCGGCCGGGCCCGCTTCTTCGTCGATGCGGATGCCGTGCAGCGCCGCCTGCTCGGCCGCAGCAGCACCCCGGCGCTGCTGCATTGCTACAACCAATTCCAGTCGGCCCGTCCGCTGGCGAACCATCCGCTCAACCCCCGCCTGTTTCTCGAAGATCTCGCCGCCCGCTACCTGGCCGCGTTCGCCGCACCACGCCCGTCACGCTGATTCTCAATGCAACTCGTTGATTCACATTGCCATCTTGATTTTCCTGAGCTTCACGGCACGCTGCCGCAGCTGCTCGAACGCATGGCTGCCGCCCACGTCGGCTGGGCGCTGTGCGCTGGCGTCACGCTGGAACGCTTCCCCGTGGTGCTGGATATCGCGCGGCGGCACCCGAACATCTTCGCCGCCGTCGGCGTCCATCCCGATACCGACGAGGAACAGGCCGAGGAGCCCACGGTCGAGCGGCTGGTCAGCCTCGCCGCCGACCCCAGGGTGATCGCCATCGGCGAAACCGGGCTCGACTATTACCGCCTGACCGGCGATCTCGAATGGCAGCGCCAGCGTTTTCGGGTGCATATCGAATCTGCCCGGCAGTGCTCCAAGCCATTGATTATTCATACCAGATCAGCTTCTGCCGACACCCTGCGGCTGCTGCGCGAGGAACAGGGCGGGACGGTCGGCGGCATCTTCCACTGCTTTACGGAGGACATGGATACGGCCCGTGCGGCGCTGGATCTGGGCTTTCACATCTCCTTTTCGGGCATCGTCACATTCAAGAACGCCAAAGCATTGAAGGAAGTGGCCCGGTTCGTCCCGCTCGACCGCCTGCTGATCGAGACCGATGCGCCCTATCTGGCGCCGGTGCCGCATCGAGGCAGGACCAACGAGCCCTCCTATGTGCTTCATGTTGCTGAAGAAATTTCCCGCTTGCGGGGTATGGCGCTCGAAGAAGTCGGCGCTGCCACCACGGCGAACTTCTTCCGCCTGTTTCCGACGGCGCGGGAGGCGGGCCATGCGTAGCTTGATCCTCATCCTTAACCTGCTGGCCATGGCGCTGCACGTCGGCACGGCCCGCGCCGGCGCCTACGAGGACATCCTGGCCGGCGCCGAGCACAACCGCATCGAAACCGTTGTGTCGCTGCTGCAACTTGGCCTCGATCCCAACACGGCTGCCGCGGACGGCACCACGCTGCTGATGACGGCAGCCCGCAACGGCAACCTCGAGTTGGTCGATGCGTTGCTGAAACGGCGCGCCAATCATCTGATTCGCAACAAGTTTGGCGACACGGCATTGATGCTCGCAACGCTCAATGGCCAGCTCGACGTGGTCAAGCGCCTGGCCGACCTGGGCGGACCGCAGGAGAACCGCGATGGCTGGACGCCGCTGCACTACGCGGCCTTCGGCGGCCGCATGGAGGTCGCGCGCTACCTGTTGGCGAAGGGTGCCTCGATCAACACCCGCGCGCCCAACACCCAGACTGCGCTGATGCTGGCGGCGGGAGCCGGCCACATCGAGATGGTCAAGTTCCTGATCGACGAGGAAGCCGACATGAATCTCGAGGACCGCCAGGGCAAGACGGCACAGGAAATCGCCGAGGCCAAGGGGCATCGGGCCATCGTCGATTACATGGCGCTGTTCGACGTCGAGTAATAGATCAGCCGCTTCCCGAGGCCGGTGCCCGAAAAATTTGACATCCCGGTTGCGCAGGCATAGAGTTCAATCGCGTTCGATGTGAAGGCATGCCGAGGAGGATACTAGCGCTGAATAACGGAACGCGATGTCACCGAGTAGTACCTGATCAGGGGCTTTCCCGGCCCCAGCCCTGACGGGCAGCGCCAAGTTCGACAGCTTGCGGGCGCATGACAAGTTCAGCGAAGCGGCCAAGGAAGCCCGTTCGGCGAGTATGCTTGAACGGGTTTCTTGCTTTTGGGCGAAGCGCATATTGGGCATCGGCCGGATTCAGGCGGCACACTGCGCGGTCGCTTCGCCAAGGGTGCGGCGTGGAATCGCGGATGTTTTTCCAGCCGCGCCTTGACGACAGGATGCTTGTGCGGTCGTATAGTTGTCGCAGACCAGATGCAGTTCTTTGCCTTTCGGCGTCTCGCGGTCGATCTGGCTAGCTGGCCAATGCTTCGTAGAGGCCGACCGCCGCGTCCATCTGGCGCAGCAGGCGTTCGCTGGTTGTGGAGACGAGGCTGGCTTGCCGCTTGCCATCGGCATGGCTGGGCGCGGCCAGGGCCGACTTCAGCAGATCCCAGTGCTGAGACACCAGATCCAACTGGGCCTCGATCCGGGGAATTTCCTTGGCCGCCACGGCGAGTTCGGCCAGCGCCGAGGTTGATTCCCGCGCCGCCTCGGCCAGGCCCACCCGACTCCTGGTCACATGAATGTCACATTGCTGGAACAGGTAGAACTTGGCCATGCGCTGCGACAGCATGCGCTGGCGCCCGGACATGTTGATGACCGTGCAGGGGTTGGGCACGGCCGCGCGCCTGGCGGCGAGGGCGGCGTGGTCGCTGTGCCGGTTCTTGCGCGGGAATACCGGCTGCTCGGGAGCCGCCGTGGCCATGTGGCTGGCGATGCGGGTGTTTTGCAGAGGGATGTTGCGGCCATCGACGACGATCATGCCGGCATCCGCCAGTTCGCGCAGCACCCGCGACAGGGTCTCCGACGTCATGCCGATGCGCGAGGCGATCAACTGCTTGCTGGCGGTCAGCGTCAGTTTCATCTGTCCGTTCGGCTCCAGCGCCGAGCCGACCTGGGCCAGCAGGTAGTCGAGCAGCCGCTGGCAGCCGGTGCGGAAGTGGCTGGCGGCGACGGCGCTCTCGATGTCGATGGCGCGTTTGGCCAGGGCGCCGATGATACGCATGGACAGTTGCGGCGCCGTCTCCAGCGTTCTGCGAACGCTGTCGCCGCCGACGCAAAGCACCACCGTCGGCTCCACCGCCACGACGAACGAGGCATAGGGCCGTGCGCCGAACAGTTCAGCCTCGCCGAAGCTTTGTCCCGGCATCAGCAGTTCGAGAACCTTCTCGTTGCCGCCGACCGAGAACGTCGCGCGCTTGGCCTGGCCCGAGAGCAGGAAGAACAGCTCGCGGGCGGGTTCGCCCACGCGGAAAATGGTCTGGCCCTTGGGAAATTCGACCCGACGCGCGGAACGCGAAATGTCGCCGAGCGCGCTGATCACTCGGTCTTCGCCTCGCCGCCGAGGGCGGGCAGCAGATCGTCGAGCAGGCGCGCCACTTCGCCGCTCATCAGAGTGAAGTCGAGATCGAATTGCTCGTCGGCATTCTCGGCGTTTTCCGCCTGCTCGCGAATGATGTCGAGGAAACCGAGGCGCTTGATCTGCAACTTCTCGGTGAGCACGAAGGAGATGCGGTCGGCCCAGGTCATGCCCAGTTTGGTGGCGACCTTGCCGGCGGCGATGTGGGCGCGAATCTCCTCGCCCTCGAGCGCGTGGTGGGCGTAGCGGATGGTGGCATTTGCCTGCGCGGCCGAGCGCAGCTCCAGATCCTGATCGACGGTGAAGCCGGCGGGCGCCTCGCTGGCGGCCAGCCAGTCGGTCATCGCCGCGGTCGGCGACAGTTGCGTGTGCAGCGGGCGCAGCGGCATGCCGGGCAGGGCGCGCGACAGCACCTCGATGAATTCCTCGGCCTTGGCGTCGGAGCCGGCGTCGAGCACCAGCCAGCCGTGTACCGGGTCGATCCAGCACCAGGTGGTGCGCCGCCGCGTGAAGGCGCGCGGCATCAGCTCCTGCGTCACGTGGTCGCGCAGGTCGCGCAGTTCCTTGCGGCCAACCTTGCGCCCCTGTTCGGCCTCGATCTTCGCCGCGCGTTCCTGCGTCGCCTCGCGCACCACCGAAGCCGGCAGCAATTTCTGTTCGACGCCGAGCGCCAGCAGCCAGCAGCGATTGACGGCATGGACAAACTCGCCGTCGAAGCGCGGATAGACCCAGCCGCGGCTCACCATGTCCTGGCTGCCGCAGCGCGCGAGCGGGTGGACGGCGAGCATTTCGCCGAGGCGGGCGGCATCCATGCCCCAGTCGCGGGACAGGCGGTAAAGACGGAGATTGCGGAACCACATGGCGGTAGCGGGCCTTGGAAGAATCGACCGGCGGCATTCTACTGCGCCACTGTGCTACCGAATGGGCTGTATGCCGTTCGGACCAAGGGCTACCCGGATCAATCCCGAACGCGGATCTTCGCTTATCTGGCGGCGTCGCCGCCGCGCTCTTCGCGCAGTTTCGCCAGCTTGGCCTTGAGCTCCGGCAGCACCGCCGCCAGCGCCTTCTCGCCTTCGAGCACGGCGAGGTGGCGGTCCTTGAAGTCGGTGGCGCGGATCTCCGGGGTATGGGGGCGAACGACGACGTCGGCGCCCGGCAGTTCCTGGCGGCTGATGGTCTGGCCCATGATGGTGAAGGTCTGCAACAGTACGTCGAACGTGCTTTGCGTCTTGCCGTGCCGGGGCTTTTCCGAGATGTCGACGCCGATCACGAAGTCGGCGCCGAGCGAGCGGGCGATGCGCACCGGCACCGGGCTCACCAGTCCGCCGTCGACGTATTCGCGGCCGTTGATCGCGACCGGCTGAAACACGCCCGGCATGCTGCTTGACGCACGCACTGCCATGCCGGTGTCGCCGGTGCGGAACACCACGGCCTCGCCGCTCTTGAGATCGGTGGCGACCACGGCGAAGGTCCGGCCGAGCTTTTCGAGCGGGCGACCGCCAACGGCGCGATTGACGAAAGCTTGCAGCGCCTCGCCCTTGAGCACGCCGCGGTCCGGCAGCGACCAGTCGTTGAGCTGGCCTTCCTCCATCTGCAGGGCGAGCTTCTGCAGCTCGAACCCGTTCTTGCCGGCGGCATAAAGGGCGCCGACCACGGCGCCGGCGCTGGTGCCGACGATGATGTCGGGCACGATGCCCTGCGCTTCGAGCGCCTTGATGACGCCGATGTGGGCGAAGCCGCGCGCGGCGCCACCGCCGAGCGCGAGTGCCAGCCTGGGCGCGGGGCGCACCACCGGCGCCACGGTAGGCACCGGCTCGGATTGCAGGATGCCGACGCAGCCGGCCAGCGACAGAACCGAGAGCGTGGCGACAGCGAGAGCAGGGAGGCCGACGAGGAGCAGGCGGCGGTGCGGATTCATGCGGGGAATGTCCGGGTGAGAAAAATGGTCAGGCGTAGGCCGCAAGCGCCGTGGAAAGTTCCCGCCGCACGGCGTCGCGCAGCGACTTCGGCGCCACGACCTCGACGCCGGAACCATGGCGCAGGATATCCATGACCAGTTCGGTCGGGTTGGAGTAGGGCAGCTCCAGCAGGTAATGGCCGGCCGCGTCGGTCACCGACTTCTGCTGCGGATGCCATTGTTCGGTGGCCACCCAGCGCGCGCTCTCGGGCGTGAAACGCAGCCGCGCCCATTGCACCTTGGCGCCGGAAAAAATGCCGTAGCCGGCGCCGAGCGTCGCGTCGAGATCGCGCTTGGGCACTTCCTTCGCCCGCCGCTCGAGCGGCGTGGCATGACGGATGGCATCGACGGCGAAGCTGCGTATTTCCTCGCGCAAGTGACACCATGCATCGAGATACCAGTTGTCGCGGTAGTAGACCAGTCGCTGTGGCGACACCTCGCGCTCGGTTTCCTCGTCGCGGGCGCGGCTCCAGTGGCGGATGGCCAGGCGCCGGCGCTTGAGCAGCGTCGAGGCGATCAGCTCGAACCACTTCAGATCCGACTGGCGCTTGGCGGCATGGAGGATGCGGATGCGCCGCGCGATTTCCTCGGGCGCGTCCTCCTGGCTGCCGAGCAGGCTCTTCAGACGCGTCTGCAGTGGCGCAATGTGCGGGCCCAGCAGCCCGGGCTGCACCTCTTCCAGCAGGTTCTGCATGGTCAGCAGGGCATGGATCTCGGAAGAGTTGAACCAGAGACCGGGCAGCTCGAAGCGAGGCGCATGGCGGCCCGGCGCCTCGAAGTGATAACCATTGTTGAAGCGGTCGTAGGCGATGGGGGCATGCAGCCGGTCGCGCAGGTATTGCAGGTCGCGCTTGACCGTGGCGCGCGAGACGCCGAGAGCATCCTGAATCTGTTCGAAGCTGGCGAACCGGCGTTCGTGCAGCAGCTGCTCGATCTTGTAGAAGCGTTCGGTACGGTCCATGGTCATGCCTTCCGAAGGGCTGCACCGAGGGTGGGGCGCCCGTAAACGCAAACCGCCCGGCCGGAAGCGAACTCCGGACGGGCAGTTTGCGATGCTACGGTATTACTTCTTCTTTGCAGCCTTCTTGCCAGCGACGGCGGCCTTGAAGGTGGCACCTGCAGAAAACTTCGGCACGGTGGTAGCCGCGATCTTGATGGCGGCGCCGGTCTTCGGGTTCTTGCCGGTGCGGGCGGCGCGCTTGGACGACTTGAAGGTGCCGAAGCCGATCAGGGCAACGGTATCACCTTTCGACACGGTCTTGACGACGGTGCCGATGATGGCGGACAGGACACGCTCGGCGGCGGCCTTCGTCATGTCGGCTTCCTTGGCGGCAATTTCAATCAGTTCCGATTTGTTCATGCAAATTCCTCCAGTATGGGTATCAGGTATGGCGCTGAGCCAAATCCATTCTATACCCGCTCCAGCGAGGATTTGTGCGGCTTCATGCAATTTGTTCGAGCGGTCGTGGCTTGTGCGCTGCGCAAACTGTGGCCGTGACTGTGGTCGAAGCGGTCACCATCATGCTGCAGCCTGACAAATGTCGGCGCTGGCGAGACGCGTTGATCGAGCCGGAAAGCTGTTGATGACGCTCAGTGGTGGCCGTTGGCGGCTGCGATCATTTTCTCGGTGCGGTGGCGACGCGCTTCCTCCGGCGTCAGGCCGACCAGCGATTCAGGGGGAAGCTTCACATCCCAATGCTGCTGGAAGAGATCGACATTCTCTCCAGTATCCAGATGAGCACGATAGATTTTTTCCTGCCACGCGGGTGCATTTGGCAGGGCGACTAGTTCGACAGATTCGATGAGCATGGGGTCGTCCTCCTGTTACCTTGTTTTCGGCATCCTGCACCCAAGACTGATGGCGGATAAGTGCTAGATTGAGGCAAATTCAACCGCTAATTCCGCTTGCGGCCAATCCCGTTCCGCGCTTGGCTTGCATGCGGCATCAAGTCCGAACACGGCGAAGTCCGCTCTGTGCTCAAGTCTTTCCGCGCGTTTCAAGCGATTCCCAGCGCGTCAGCAGTTCCAGCAGTTCCTCGTCGATGGATGCGAGCCGCGCCGCCATGTCCTGCGCCAGTTGCGGCTGGCTCTGGTACAGCGTCGGGTCTTCGAGGCGACCGGTGAGTTCCTGCTGTTCCGCTTCCAGCGCGGCGATGCGATCGGGCAGGGCTTCGAGCTCGCGCTCCTCCTTCCACGACAGTTTGTCACGCTTGGGCTTCTCGGTTTGCCGTGTCGCCAGCGCCGACTTTTCCCTGGCGGGCTCCGCGGCAGAGCGCTCCGCCTGCCGTGTGGCTTGCCAGGCGGCCCAGTCGCTGTAGCCGCCGGCGTATTCGCGCCAGGTGCCGTCGCCCTCGGCGGCGATGGTCTGGGTGACGAGGTTGTCGAGGAAGGCACGGTCGTGGCTGACGAGGAAGACGGTGCCGTCGTAGTCGAGGATCAGCGATTCGAGCAGTTCGAGCGTCTCGATGTCGAGGTCGTTGGTGGGTTCGTCCAGCACCAGCACGTTGGCCGGGCGGGCGAACAGCCGCGCCAGCAACAGGCGGTTGCGCTCGCCGCCCGACAGTGACTTCACCGGCGAACGCGCGCGCTCGGGGGCGAAGAGGAAATCCTCCAGGTAGCCGATGACGTGCTTCCTGGTGCCGGCGATCTCGACATAGTCGGAGCCCGGAGAAATCACCTCGGCCAGCGTTGCCTCGGGATCGAGCTGGGCACGGAACTGGTCGAAGTAGGCGACCTCCAGCTTGGTGCCGCGCCGTACCGTGCCGCTGTCGGGCTGCAGTTCGCCGAGTATCAGCCGCAACAGCGTGGTCTTGCCCGCGCCATTGGGGCCGATGACGCCGATCTTGTCGCCGCGCTGGATGCGGCAGCTGAAATCGCGCACCACGATCTTGTCGCCGAAGCGCTTGCCGACGTTGACCAACTCGGCCACGAGTTTCCCGCTCTTGTCGCCGGCATCGAGTTCCAGCCGGACCTTGCCCAGCCGCTCGCGGCGCGCGGCGCGCTCGGCCCGCAACTGATCCAGCCGCTGCACGCGGAACACGGCACGGGTGCGGCGCGCCTCGACGCCCTTGCGGATCCACACCTCCTCTTCCTTGAGCAGCTTGTCGAAGCGGGCGTTGGCCAGCGCCTCGTCGGCGAGCAGCGCCTCCTTGCGCGTCTGGTAGGCGGCGAAGCTGCCCGGAAAGCTCGCCAGCCGGCCGCGGTCGAGCTCGACGATGCGCGTGGCGAGGCGATCGAGGAAGCGCCGGTCGTGGGTGACGAGAATCAGCGTGACGCCGCTATCGAGCAGAAACTGCTCCAGCCATTCGATCGTGGCGATGTCGAGATGGTTGGTCGGTTCGTCGAGCAGCAGCACCGCGGGAGCGAGCGCCAGGGCCTGCGCCAGGGCGAGGCGCTTCTTCTGGCCGCCCGACAGCGAGCCGACGCGGGCTTCCGGGTCGAGGTCGAAGCGTGAAATCACCTGCTCGGCCATCGCCTCGTGCGACCAGGCGCCGAGCCTTTCCAGTTCGTGCTGCAAGGTTTCCAGGCGGTCGAGTAGGGTGCCATGATGCCGCGAGTCCTCCGTGGAATCGGCCAACTGGTGCGAGACCTCGTGGTATGCGGCGAGCAGCCGCGAGGTTTCGCCCATGCCGGCGACCACGGCCTCGAACACCGTCAGCGCCGGATCGAGGGGCGGTTCCTGCGGCACATAGCCGATGTGCAGCCCGGGCTCGGTCCATACCTCGCCGTCGTCGAGATGGGCCTGACCGGCCAGCGCCGCGAGCAGGGAGGACTTGCCGCTGCCGTTGCGGCCGATCAGTGCGACGCGCTCGCCGGGGTCGAGCTGGAAGTCGGCGTGGTCGAGCAGGGCGACGTGACCGAAGGCGAGGCAGGCTCCGGCAGCTTTCAAATAGGGCATGGGATGGAAGGGGATGGAAGGGGATGGAAGGGGATGGGTGTGAAAAATTCCTTGCGGGAAAGGGCTAGGGAATCGCTGAACAAGTAGCCGCAGCGAACAACGGAAAATTCAAATCGAGACGGAATTGTGACGCGAACGAGATTTGCATCGGATAGAAGGGTATTTTGGGCATCGACAGCAGGGTATTTCCCTGTATTTCGCTCATGCCGGACGCACCTCTCCCGTCAGCGGTCGTCCCCATTTGACGAGATTCACCATCGCCAGCATGGCGAAGGCACGATTGGCATTCTTCGCCAAGCCACGGTAGCGGACCTTGGCAAAGCCCCACAAACGCTTGATGGTCAGGAATGGATGCTCGACCTTC
>JAUYFI010000120.1 GCA_030691075.1 Sulfurisoma sp.
CTGCATCCAAAACAACTTGAAGGAGATCACAACCCAGAGAATGCGCTACACTTACCCACAGCCCGACCTATGACGGGCGGCTAAAGCCCCTGGGTAAAATTCAACGCGCACCCCTGGGTAGTTTTAAACGCGCGCCGACACAGAGCAGCAGCGTCAGCAAAATGCCCTGAAAACAAAGGGATTGAGACGAGCCAGCGCGGTGTGGATACGAATACGCAGAGCGTCAGCAAAATGCCCTGAAAACAAAGGGATTGAGACATCGATGTGCACCTGTGACTTGACGAATGGCTCTACTCCGCTACACTGGCAGAACATGTTAGATATGGAGAATATGCCATGTTGCAAATGAAAATGTCAGAAGGTGGAAGGGTTGTCATACCCGCAGAGATACGCCATTCGCTGGGCCTCAAGGAAGGCGATACGGTGCTGTTCGATCTGCGCGACGGCGAGGTGGTGCTCACCACGCGCAGGGCGCGGCTGGCGCGGGCGCGAGCGCTGATACGCCGATATGTTCCCGAAGGCATTTCGCTAGCCGACGAACTGATCGCCAAACGGCGCGCCGAGGCCGCCCGTGAATGAATGCGTACTCGACGCCTCGGCGATTCTCGCCTGCCTGAACGACGAACCGGGCGGCGAAGCGGTCGAGGCCCTGACGCGCCAGGCAACCTGCCTGACCAGCGCCGTCAATCATGCGGAAGTGCTGACGCGGCTTTGCGACTGGGGTCTGTCGATGGAAGATGCGATCGAAGCGGCAGCGAGTCTTGATCTGTGCGTCGTTGTTTTCGACGAGCCGCTTTCCCGCCAGGTTGCCGCCCTGCGTCAGCCGACACGCGCCAAGGGACTTTCCCTTGGCGACCGCGCATGCCTTGCACTCGCGCAGCATCGCGCCTGCCCCGTCCATACCGCCGACCGCCCCTGGCTCGATCTGGCCGGGGCGCTTGGCCTCGACATCCAGTGCATCCGGCCGGACGCACACTAAAGCCCTGACTCCGGTTTTTACTTCCCGTTACAAGTCTCGCCGGATGGATGCACTAGAATCGCCCGCATGAAACTCTCGATCTCACGCGGCAAGCTCGTCCTTCTCCTCATCCTTGCCGTGCTGCTGGCCGCCGGTTTCGGCGGCTACCGCACCTTCGGCGGCAGCAACGCCCGCCCCGCCTGGAAGCTCGCCAAGGTGGAAAGCGGGCCGCTCACCGCCGTCGTTTCCGCCACCGGCACCCTCAACCCCGTCGTCTCGGTGCAGGTCGGTTCCCAGGTTTCGGGCCAGGTCGTGGAAACCCATGTCGATTTCAACAGCGAGGTGAAGGCCGGCCAGTTGATCGCCCGCATCGATCCCGAAAACTTCCAGCACCGCGTGCGCCAGGGTGAGGCCGACCTCGACGCGGCGCGGGCCGCCGTCGCCGTCGGGCAGGCCGAAGCGATCCGCGCTCGCGTCAACCTGGACGAGGCCCGGCGCGATTTCGATCGCAAGAAACTGCTGGTGGAAAAGAACTTCATCTCGCCCGCCGAACGCGACAAGGCGCGGAGCGCGCTCGATGCCAGCCACGCATTGCTTCAGGTGGCACAGGCCCAGGAGCGCAACAGCGCGGCGCTGGTCCGCCAGCGCGAGGCCCAGCTTGCCCAGGCACGGGTGGATCTTTCACGCACGGCCATCCGCTCGCCGGTGGACGGCGTCGTCGTCAAGCGCAGCATCGAGCCCGGCCAGACGGTGGCCGCGAGCCTCCAGGCGCCGGAACTCTTCGTCATCGCCCGCAATCTCGCCGACATGCAGGTGGAAGCCGCCATCGACGAGGCGGATATCGGCCGGGTGCGCGTGGGGCAGAAGACGACCTTCACGGTCGACGCCTTCCCCGGCCGCACGTTCGAAGGCGCCGTCCGGCAGGTCAGAAAGGCCGCGCTGGTGGTCTCCAACGTGGTGACCTACACGGTGGTGATCTCCGCCGCCAATCCGGAATTGACGCTTCTGCCCGGCATGACGGCCAACGTACGCATCGTCACGGCCGAAAAGGACAAGGTGCTGAAGGTGGCCAACGCCGCTCTGCGATTCAAGCCGCCGAAAGACGAGAAGAACGGGGGCAAGTCCGCCTCCGGCCAGGGGGGCGGAAGGGGCGAGCCGGGCAAGGGCGCCGGCGGCGGCCGGGTGTTCATCCTCGACGGCGAGGGCAAGCCGAAGGCCGTGCCGGTGAAGACGGGACTTTCCGATGGCGCCATGACTGAAATCGTCGGCGGCGAACTGGCCGAGGGTACCGATGTCATCGTCGGCGGCGGCGCGCCGGCCAAATCCGCCGCCGGCGGCCCCCCCGGCCCGCGCCTGTTCTGAGCCCCGGCTGCCCGTCATGGCGGAACCCCTCAAGAAACACGCCGGGCCGCCCCAAGTGTTTCCTGGCCCCCTGGGGGGAGGACGCCGTGAAGCGGCGTCGTCTGGGGGGGCTCCATTGATCCGGACTGTCTCGCTCGCCAAGGAATACCGCATGGGCACCAACGTGGTGGCCGCCCTGCGCGGGGTTTCCGTGGGTATCGCGGCGGGCGAGTTCGTCGCCGTCATGGGGCCTTCCGGTTCGGGCAAATCTACCTTTATGAACCTGCTCGGCTGTCTCGACCACCCGACCGCCGGCGAGTACCGGCTGGGCGGCCAGGAGGTGTCGAAGCTTTCCGGCGACGAACTGGCGGCCGTGCGCAATCGGAAAATCAGCTTCGTCTTCCAGCACTTCAACCTGCTCGCGCGCACTTCGGCGCTGGACAACGTCGCCCTGCCGCTCCTTTACAGCGGCGCCTCGCCGGCCGAACGGCGCACTCGATCAGAGCGGTGCCTCGCCCAGGTGGGCCTGGCCGAGCGCATGGATCATCACCCGGCCCAGCTCTCCGGCGGCCAGCAGCAGCGGGTGGCCATCGCCCGCGCCCTGGTGAACGACCCCATGCTGGTGCTGGCCGACGAGCCGACCGGCGCGCTGGATTCGCAGACCGGCGTCGAGATCATGGTGCTCTTGCAGGCGCTCAACCGCGAAGGCATCACCATCGTGCTGGTGACCCACGAGCACGACATCGCCGCTTTTGCCTCCCGCATCGTCACCTTCCGCGACGGACGGGTGACCGAAGACCGCGCCGATGCGCCGCACGACGCCGCCGCCGTCCTGCAGGGACTGACTTCTGGAACGGCGAACCCGGCATGAACTTCCTCGCCACCCTGCGCATCGCCCTTCTCGCCTTGCGCATCAACAAGATGCGCTCGGCGCTGACCATGCTCGGCATCATCATCGGCGTGGCGGCCGTGATCGTCATGATCGCCATCGGCAACGGCGCCCAGGCCAAGGTGGAAAACCAGATTCGCAGCCTGGGCGCCAACATCATCCTGGTGCTTTCCGGCTCCGCGCTCTCCAGCGGCGCACGGGGCGGCCACGGCTCGCAGCCGACCCTGTTCGAGGACGATGCCTACGCCCTGCCGAAGGAGGTGGAATCCATCCAGGCCGCGGCGCCGACCCTGCGCAGCACCGGGCAGGTGGTGGCCGGCAACGCCAATTGGTCGACCACCTTCTACGGCACCACGCCGGACTACCTGGAAGTGCGCGAATGGTCGGTGGTCGAGGGGCGCCCCTTCGACGCCTCCGACATCCATGGCGCCACCAAGGTGGCCCTGATCGGCCAGACGGTGGCGAAAAACCTGTTCGGCGATGCAAGCCCCATCGACCAGGTCATCCGCGTCCGCAAGGTGCCGCTGACGGTGATCGGCGTCCTCGACCGCAAGGGCCAGAGCATGACGGGCCAGGACCAGGACGACATCGTCCTCATGCCGATCAGCACGGCCCGGAAGCGCGTGCTGGGCGCCGCGCTGGCCCGCTCGAAGAGCGTCGGCTCCATCATGGTCAAGGTGCGGCCTGGCGAGAACATGGCGGCGGCCGAGGCCGGCATGAGGGAACTGCTACGCCAGCGCCACCGGCTCCAGACGGAACAGGAGGACGACTTCTTCGTGCGCAACCTTTCCGAGATCCTTGAAGCCCAGGAAGCCAGCTCGCGCGTCATGGCGCTGCTGCTGGCGGCCGTCGCCTCGGTCTCGCTGCTGGTGGGCGGCATCGGCATCATGAACATCATGCTGGTCTCCGTGACCGAGCGCACGAGAGAGATCGGCCTGCGCATGGCCGTCGGCGCCCGCGCCCGCGACATCCTGACGCAGTTTCTGGTCGAGGCGGTCACCCTGTCCTTGATCGGCGGCCTGGTCGGCATCCTGCTGGGCGTGGGCGGTGCGCTTCTGATCGCCGCATGGGCGCAGTGGCCCACGGAACTCTCGGCGACGGCCATCGTCCTCGCCGTCGGCTTTGCCGCCGCCGTCGGCGTCTTCTTCGGCTACTACCCGGCGAGGAAAGCGTCTCAATTGCTGCCGATCGAAGCCCTGAGATACGAGTGAGCCTCCGGCGGCGGGGCGGGCTGTCATCATTATCGGCCCCATGCGGTGGTAATCTCCCGCGCATGGCCGACGAAATCGAACTCAAGCTTGCCCTGCCGGAATCGGCGCACGGACTGCTGCTGCGGCAATCCGCGCTGAAGGAAGCCGTGTCGCGGCGGACGGGGCAGCTCATCAACCTCTACTACGACACGCCCGACCTGGATCTGCACCGGCGCGGCATCGCCCTGCGGCTCCGGCAGACACACGGCGCCTGGTTGCAAACCGTGAAATGCGCCGGCAGCGGCGGCGGCGGCCTGACGGCCCGCCCGGAATGGGAAACGCCCTACGGCGGCCGTTTCGATTTTTCGGCGGTGGAGGACGAGGACGTGCGCCGCTGGCTCGAACGCCCCAAGGTCCTGTTGCGCCTCACGCCCATCTTCGAAACCAGCTTCCGGCGCACCACCTGGCGTTTCGAGCCGGAGCCCGGAGATGTCCCCGCCCCCCCCATCCCCCCCTCGTGGGGTGGTGACGGAGGTTCGCCACTGCGTGGCTCAATGTCGTTGACTCGCCCCGCCCTGGGGCGGCCCGGCGGCGGGGAACTCCTGCTGATGTTCGACCGCGGCTGGATCGCGTCGAACGGCCGGCGCGAAGCCATCTCCGAGGTCGAAATAGAGCTGGCTGGCGCGCAGACCCCCCGGCTCTTCGACCTCGCGCGGCGCCTGGCGGAAAAGGTTCCCCTGGCGCCCGCCCTGCTGTCCAAGGCCGAGCGGGGTTACCGCCTGTACCAGGGCGTACCGATGGCGCCGGTCAAGGCCGCCGACATTCCGCTGACGGCCGAACTGCCGCCGCTGGATGCCTTCCGGCGGATCGCCCTCGCCTGCCTCGACCATCTTCAGCACAACCACGCCGGCGCCATCACCAGCGACGACCCCGAATACATCCACCAGATGCGCGTCGCCACCCGACGGCTGCGCGCCGCCCTGCGGCTGTTCGCGCCGCTCCTGCCGCCGGACTTTAGTTCCGACATAACGCCTGCTGCGCAGGCATTAGCCTCCTCTGAAACGCCAGCGCTTTTTGCCGCCAGCCTGCTGCCGCCGCTGCGCGAACTGATGGGGCTGCTGGGCCATGCCCGCGACCTGGACGTCCTGCAGGCGGAAATCGTTGCCCCCGTGATTCGCGCCCTGCCAGGAGAACCCCGGCTGGCCACGCTCGCCGGCATCATCACCGACCGCCGCTATGCGGCGCGGGGATCGGCCGTGCATGCGCTTCAATCGCCCCACCACGGCCAGTTGGTCCTTCAGGCGGTCGGCCTTCTACACCCGATCGCCGGAACCACGGAAGGCGAAACGCTGGCCGGTTTTGCCTCCGGCCGGCTGAAGCGTCTGCACAGGAAAGTGCGCCGGCTTGCGGCGGCAGCCCGTCCGGACGACCCGGCCGCCCTGCACGCCCTGCGCATCGGCTGCAAGCGCCTGCGCTATGCGCTGGAGTTCTTCGGCCCGCTGGCGCCGGGCAAGGCCGTGCGCCGTGCGGCCGTCCGGCTGGAAGGCGCGCAGGACATCCTCGGCCAGCTGAACGACCTGGCGAACGCCGGCCGTCTGCTGATGGACTGCGCCGGCAGCGACACGCGCCTGCGCGAGGCCGTGACGCTGATCGGCGGCTGGCACGGCCCGCGCCACATGCAACTTCTGGCCGGCATACCGGCGCTGCTCTCCGGCCTGCACAAGCTACGGCTTCCAAGGCTGGGGCAATAGCCCACCCGAAAACCTTCGCTGCGCTCGGTTCTCCCCTCAAGGGGCAAGAAATATTTTGGGCGGCCCGGCGTATTTCTGAGGAGACACGAATGGATCTGATTCTCTGGCGACACGCCGAAGCCGAGGAAGCCGCCGCCCATCAACCCGACGCCAAGCGGCGACTGACCGCCCGCGGCGAAAAGCAGTCCCGCCAGATGGCGAAATGGCTCAAGGAACGCCTGCCCCGGCGCGTCAGGGTGCTGGTCAGCCCGGCCAGCCGCACCCGGCAGACGGCCCACGCCCTGGAGCTGCCCTTCGAGATCGAACCGAAAATCGACACGGGCGCCGACGTGGCCCACCTGCTGGCCGCCGCCGGCTGGCCGGATGCCGAGGGCGCCGTCGTGCTGGTCGGCCACCAGCCGACGCTCGGACAACTCGCCGCCCTGCTGCTCTCGGGAGAGGAAACCGACTGGACGATCAAGAAAGGCGCGGTGTGGTGGTTCTCGAACCGTACGCGCGGCGGAGGCGGACAGACCGTGCTCAAGGCGGTGGCGAATCCAGAGATGGTGTAGCGCAAGGCCATTTCAGGAATTCTGCGAGCTTTTCCTCCGTCAGGCCGGCTTCTTTCGCCACACTTTCAACCTGGAAACCTCAGTTGGACGCGCCCAACCGGTGAGGGGTATCGAAGGCACGGAGGTTAATGTTCATGCAGTATTCCAAAGAGTGATCAGCGGTCAACTGAGGTTCAATGCCTGCATTCCCCCAAAGTCAGCGCCGGCGGGACGGCGCCCGGATATCGGGATAGGGGCGATCAGGATACCTGACCGAGCCCCTCCCACACCACCCGGCATGCGGGTCCGCACCGGGCGGTTCGAGAAGTTGAGGTCATGAGAGACGAGGTACGCCGAGTTTGTCGAAATAGGCAATGGTCAGCACTCGTTTGATGTCGCCATTGCTGTTCCGCCACCAGCAGCGAGAATTTCCCGCCACCCGCTTTGCTACATGTTCGGCCGCGCCGAGGTTGGTCAATTCCCGGTAGATCGTGCTACCCCGCTTCCAGTGTTTGAGCTGGATCGCCCGGAGCCGGTGCCGCAGCCATTCGTCCAGCGACCGCCAGACGCCCGGTGTTTGCGCCAACCCAAAGTAGGCTTTCCATCCCAACAGATAAGGTTTCAGACGTTCGATGACCTCCGCCATGCCGCGCCCGCCCGAGCGCCGGGTCAGTTGCCTGATCCGTTGCTTGAACGTCGCCATCGGCTTGTCGGCCACCCTGCGCTTGACGCCCTCCTTGCCAAACCAGAAACTGTAGCCCAGAAACTTCCGCCCCTTCACGCTGGCCACCGCACTCTTGGCCTCATTGACCTTGAGTTGTAGCTTGGCGTAACACTTCTGCAAAAGTGCCATGACCCGCTCGCCTGCCTTCCGGCTGCGCACATATACATTGCAGTCGTCAGCGTAGCGCGCAAAGCAGTGGCCGTGCTTCTCCAGTACCTTATCCACCTCATCCAGCATCACATTCGCTAGTAGCGGTGACAGCGGCCCGCCTTGCGGCGTGCCCTGATACCGTTCCAGCACTACGCCATCGCTCATGATGCCGCTGTTCAGGTACGCACGTATCAGCCGAATGACTCCGGCATCGTCGATGCGTTTCCGCAGGCGGTCAATGAGAATGTCGTGATTGACGCGATCAAAGAATTTCTCCAGATCAACATCGACCACAATCCGCCGACCTGACTGGACGTAGCTTTGCGCCGCAAGGATCGCGTCGTGCGCTCGTCTTCCAGGCCGGAAACCGTAACTGTGTTCGCTGAATGTTGGGTCAAGTAGCGGTTGCAGCACTTGCAGCAGTGCTTGCTGGATCAGCCGATCCGTGACCGTCGGGATGCCAAGCTCGCGCTCGCCACCGTCCGGTTTCGGGATCGTTACCCGTCGTACCGGTTTGGGCCGGTACCTCCCCTGCAGCAGTTGCTCTCGAATGACTGGCCACGTGGTCACGAGCTGCTTGGCGGTCTGGTCAATGTCCAGCCCGTCCACGCCCGCCGCGCCTTTGTTGGCCCGCACACGCTTGAACGCCCGTTGCAGGTTCTCCCTCGTCAGCATCGCCATGAGCAACGCTGACCCTGTGTCCTCGGTGTCCCGTCGCGGGTTGTTCGCTTCGTCGCTGACAGGATCACGCCCGGCTTCACCGTGCGCTACGCCCGCCCGCTCTGCGACTGCAGACATCTGACGCGTTGCGTTCAACATCGACATGGTCTCGAACACTTCTCCTCGTTCGGCCCTTCGTCCCTTACCAGCGACTACTACGGCCTCTGCTAACTTCTCGCTCCGTGTTCCCACGTCGGCCTTTCAGCCGCAAGGCGAGATCTCCCCGGGTAAGAACACACTCCTTCACTGCACAACCGCCGGATTTATGACCGAAGGAAATCCCCGTGGGACGCCGCTTCGCCTTGATCACGAGAGCTTCGCGGAATCTTGCCCGCTCGCCCTGCTCGGCAACGCCTTCTATCCGGTTCTTGTCCATC
>JAUYFI010000027.1 GCA_030691075.1 Sulfurisoma sp.
CGCCTTTGAAACCCCGCCCTTCAGGGCGGGGAGGCGCTCGTTCCGGCCTGAAGGCCGGGGTTTCAACCAGCAAGGAATTTGGATAAATCGCGTGTCTTAACGGCCCCTGCCTACAGCGCCCCCAAACAGGCTGAAATTCAAAACAACACTAGCCGCACCGGCTTGCGGATCCACTTCCAGTTTTTTTGTTGCATAGACAGTCATGGTTTTGTTTTCTTCGTCATAGATGGCCATCGGCACATATCCAGCCTCCATGACCTGTTGTGTTACTTGCCTGACAGCCTGGTGTAATTCTTCATTTTCTTCCTGCATTGCCAATTCTTTTTTGTCCAGCAAGCCTATATGCAGGAAATCCGGTATGCAACTCTTCGGATTTACCGCGGCGATGGCCGTTATGCAACGTTTTGCACCCCATTCTGCCGGCGTGTCGTAATAATGAAAGACTGCATGGGCAAATTTTGTTGCGTCAACGTCTTCCGGACAGCTTATATAGAATATGTGCTGCATCTGCTCTGTCGAAAAACCCACTTCATAGGTTTTACTGTTCTGTTCCGTTACCATTTCGTTTTACCTTTAGTCGATTCGAAGTGCGCCGATGAAAATTTCATAGACGAATCATTTTCGCGGCAACGATTATAAACCGACATCTGCCGGATTAACCCATCCGCAACAATCCGCAGCGAATTATCACCATGCCTTGCATAATGGCCGATTCAGAACCCACCAAGCCCCTCTGCTTGTTGTCTATTAAACATCTTTGTGGTCTATGATGTGCGCATCCATTAACTTTATGGACGTGTATTTCCCTGCTGGATAATGCAATGCCTGCATATGAGATACGTGCTTCCAGACATTGAGCGTGAGGTAGTCGTTGATGACAAAAAAACCAAGTATAAAAACCATCACCGTTAAAAGTCTGATCAATGTCCTGTCGATTCTGGCGCTGGTATTGCTGCTGATCACAGGCCTTAATTTCCGTTCTCTCTCCACACAAGCCATCGAGAATCAGGCGCTGGGGCACGCCGAGCTGGTCAAGGCTGGTCTGACCGCCCACATGAAGGCGGGCATTATGGATCGGCGTGATTACTATCTGGATGAGATCAAAAAACTGCACCATGTTAATGCCCTGAACATTATTCGTGGAGATGTGGTTACGAAGCAGTTTGGCCCAGGCAAGGGCAGTGAGCAGGTCGCGGATCCAATCACCAAACAGACCTTTGATACCAAAAAACCGGTATTCATCCTAAATGAATTTTCACTCCAGCCAACAGTTCGCATCATCATTCCCTATAT
>JAUYFI010000030.1 GCA_030691075.1 Sulfurisoma sp.
ACCCGACCGGCATCAAGATCACCGATGCAGAGTTGGCCTCCCTCAATCTCAAATTGGATAAGTTTCACGGCGACTGGAACTATGCGGTCTTGCCAACACGGAAGAATACTTAGTCATGTTATTTTTGCGCGACGCCTTAGCAACCTGCCGCAATGGGAATTCCCGCATGGGCCGCTTTCGCGATTTGAAAATCTGGTTTCGCCTGACGTTGGTCATCTGGCTGATGCTGGCCGCCGGCTGGCTGATCCTCATCCTGTGGATCAGCAGCCTGAACCGCGAAACGGCGATCGAGCAGGCAAGCGAGTTCTCGCGCTCCATGCACGAAACCACCATGGCCGCCCTCACCGGGATGATGATCACCGGCACCATTGGCCAGCGCGAGGTCTTTCTCGACCAGATCAAGCAGCTTCCGGTGATCCGCGACCTCAAGGTACTGCGCGGCGAGGCCGTGATCAAGGCCTTCGGCCCCGGCAGCGCCAAGGATGCCACGGCCGACGATGCCGTGGAGAAGCAGGCACTGGAAAGCGGCAAGGAATTCATCGAAGTCCAGTCGGATGCCAAGGGCGAATTCCTGCGCGTGGTGCGGCCGGCCCTGGCGCGGAAGAACTATCTCGGCAAGGATTGTCTCGCCTGCCACCAGGTACCGGAGCTGACGGTGCTCGGCGCCGTCAGCATGAAGATCTCGCTGGACAGCGTCAACACGGCTGTCGCCACCCAGCGCCTGAAGTCCATTTTCGCGGCCGTCGCGCTGAGCATCCCGCTGCTGGTCTTCATCTATCTCTTCGTCCGCAACGTCGTCACCCGCCCGCTCGACGAGATGGCGGCGGGCCTGCGCGACATCGCCAGCGGCGAGGGCGACCTGACCCGCCGTCTCGATTCGCGCAGCCAGGATGAAATCGGTCAGGCGATCGGCGCTTTCAACCAGATGATGGAAAAGTTCTCCGCGCTGGTGCGTCACGTCGGCGAGTCCGCCGGCCATGTTTCCGGCGCCGCGCACGAAGTCTCCCGCTACGCCGGCCAGGTGGCGATCAGTTCGGCGCAGCAGAGCGAGCGCTCGGGCGTCGCGGCCGCGGCCGTCGATGCCCTGGTGGTCAGCACCACCATCATCGTCGAACAGACCCAGACCGTGCGCGCGGAAGCGCAGGCGAGTGCCGAAAGCTCGCAGAGCGGAAACGAGCACATTTCCAGCCTGATGGGCGAGATCGACAGCATCGAAGTGTCGGTGCGGGGCATGGCCGAATCGGTTGGGGAGTTCATCGGCAACGCCCAGGCCATCACCCAGATCACCAAGGAAGTGCGGGGCATCGCCGACCAGACCAACCTGCTGGCGCTGAATGCCGCCATCGAGGCGGCGCGCGCCGGCGAACAGGGGCGCGGTTTCGCCGTCGTCGCCGACGAAGTGCGCAAGCTGGCGGAAAAGTCCGCTGCCTCGGCCAGCGAGATCGACAGCATCACCCGCACGCTCGAGCAGCAGTCGCAGGCCGTCAAGACCTCGATCGACCGGGGCCTCGAACATATCGCGTCGAGTCAGGCCTCGATCGAACAGGTGGCCGAGGTGCTGGCCATGGCCAGCGGCTCCGTGGTTCGGGTCGAACAGGGCATGGACGCCATCGCCGCCTCGACCGTCGAGCAGCACCGTGTCAGCGACGACGTTGCCGCCGGCATCGATGCCATCGCCACCATGGCGCGCGAGAATCACGGCGTGGTCGGCCAGACCACGGCCGCCGCCCGGCGCCTCGAATCGCTGGCGGAGGAACTGCAGAGCGCGGTCGGCCGCTTCAAGACCTAGCAGCCTCTTGAAAAAGGGGCAGCCGCCCCCGATCTTGGCATGGTTAATCGCGACACCCAGCCAAGGAACGGACAAGTGCAGGAAAACAATCAGGAAAATACCCCCCTAGCCGAAATAGAGGAAAAAGTCGGCGCTGGCGACACGGCAACTGATGCCGCCAGCGCCCCCGCGGCGGACACCATGCCCAGCCTCGAAGACATGCTCAGGGCCGCCGAGCTCAAGGCCGCCGAGCATCACGACGCCTGGCTGCGCGCCAAGGCCGAAACCGAGAACATCCGCCGCCGCGCCCAGGACGATATCGGCCGCGCCGGCAAGTTCGCCATCGAGAGGTTCGCCGGCGAGCTGCTGGCGGTGAAGGATAGCCTCGAAGCCGCTCTGGCCAACGAGAACCAGTCAGCCTCCGCGATGAAATCCGGTGTCGAGCTGACCCTCAAGCAGCTCGCCGCCGCCTTCGAGAAGTCCAGCCTGGTCGAGATCAATCCGCTGGAGGAAAAGTTCGACCCGCACAAACACCAAGCCATCAGCCAGCTCGAGGCCGATGGTGAGCCCAGTCGCGTGATCAACGTGCTGCAGAAAGGCTACGCCCTGCACGAACGCGTGATCCGCCCGGCGCTGGTGGTGGTGTCGAAGGCCAAGGCGCCGGCGGCTTGAAGTAGCGGCGAATAACCCCATCTCCAGAGCAGCTTAGTTCTCCAACGAATTTCAGAAGGACATCAACATGGGCAAGATCATCGGCATCGACCTGGGCACCACCAACAGCTGCGTCGCCATCATGGAAGGCGGCAAGCCCAAGGTGATCGAAAACTCCGAGGGCGCGCGCACCACGCCCTCCATCGTCGCCTACGCCGAGGACGGCGAGATCCTGTGCGGTGCCAGCGCCAAGCGCCAGGCCGTCACCAACGCGCGCAACACGCTCTACGCCGTCAAGCGCTTGATCGGCCGCCGCTTCGAAGAGAAAGAAGTGCAGAAGGACATCGACCTGATGCCCTTCACCATCTGCAAGGCCGACAACGGCGATGCCTGGGTGCAGGTCCGCGACAAAAAAATGGCGCCCCCGCAAGTCAGCGCCGAAGTGCTGCGCAAGATGAAGAAGACGGCCGAGGACTACCTCGGCGAAGAAGTGACCGAGGCGGTCATCACCGTGCCGGCCTACTTCAACGACAGCCAGCGCCAGGCCACCAAGGACGCCGGCCGCATCGCCGGTCTGGAAGTCAAGCGCATCATCAACGAGCCGACTGCGGCCGCGATTTCCTTCGGCCTCGACAAGCAGGAAGGCGACCGCAAGATCGCGGTGTTCGACCTGGGCGGCGGCACCTTCGACATTTCCATCATCGACATCGCCGAGATCGAGGGCGAGCATCAGTTCGAGGTGCTGTCGACCAACGGCGACACCTTCCTCGGCGGCGAGGACTTCGACCAGCGCATCATCGACTACATCGTCACCGAGTTCAAGAAGGACCAGGGCGTCGACCTCAAAAACGACGTGCTGGCGCTGCAGCGTCTGAAGGAAGCCGCCGAGAAGGCCAAGATCGAGCTCTCCAGCAACCAGCAGACCGAGATCAACCTGCCCTACATCACGGCGGACGCCACCGGGCCGAAGCACCTGGCGATAAAAATCACCCGCGCCAAGTTCGAGTCGCTGGTGGACGAGTTGATCGAACGCTGCGTCGCGCCCTGCCGCATGGCCATCAAGGATGCCGGCGTCAAGATCGAGGATATCGCCGACGTCATTCTCGTCGGCGGCATGACGCGCATGCCCAAGGTGCAGGACAAGGTCAAGGAACTGTTCGGCAAGGAACCCCGCCGCGACGTGAATCCGGACGAGGCCGTCGCCATCGGCGCCTCCATCCAGGGCGGCGTGCTGCAGGGCGAAGTCAAGGACGTGCTGCTGCTCGACGTCACCCCGCTGTCGCTGGGCATCGAGACGCTGGGCGGCGTGATGACCAAGCTGATTCAGAAGAACACGACGATTCCGACCAAGACCAGCCAGACCTTCTCCACCGCCGACGACAACCAGAACGCGGTGACCATCCACGTCATGCAGGGCGAACGCGAAATGGCCGCCGGCAACAAGAGCCTCGGGCAGTTCAACCTCACCGACATCCCGCCCTCCCCGCGCGGCATGCCGCAGATCGAGGTCACCTTCGACATCGACGCCAACGGCATCCTGCACGTCTCGGCGAAAGACAAGGGCACCGGCAAGGAGAGCAAGATCACCATCAAGGCCAACTCCGGCCTCTCCGACGAGGAGATCCAGCGCATGGTGCACGACGCCGAGGCCCACGCCGAGGAAGACAAGAAGGCGCACGAGATGGTCGAGTCGCGTAACCAGTGCGACGCCATGATCCACTCGGTGAAGAAAGCGCTCACCGAGCACGGCGACAAGCTTGAAGCCGACGAGAAGGCCAGGATCGAAGCCGCCATCAAGGACGCCGAGGAGGCCATCAAGGGTTCGGACAAGGACGCCATCGACGCCAAGTCGCAGGCGCTGGGCCAGGTCTCGCAGAAGCTCGGCGAAAAAATCTACGCCGAGAGCCAGCAGGCGGCGGGCGGCGACCAGCCCGGCGCCGGCGCGGCACCGGGCGGCGAGGCGAAGAAGGACGACGCGGATGTGGTGGATGCCGAGTTCACTGAAGTCAAGGACAAGAAGTAAAACAAAACCATGAACCACAGAGGCACAGAGACACAGAGTTTCTTCTCTGTGGTTTTCTCTGTGCCTCTGTGTCTCCGTGGTGAATGGATCTATGGCTAAACGCGACTACTACGAAGTCCTCGGCGTCAATCGCGACGCATCCGACGACGAGATCAAGAAGGCCTACCGCCGCCTGGCGATGAAGCATCATCCGGATCGCAATCCGGACAACCCCAAGGCCGAGGACCATTTCAAGGAGGCCAAGGAGGCCTACGAGGTTCTGTCGGATGCGAAGAAGCGCCCGGCCTACGACCAGTTCGGCCATGCCGGCGTCGATCCCTCGATGGGCGGCGGCCAGGGCGGCGCCGGCATGGGCGGCTTCGGCGACGCCTTCTCCGACATCTTCGGCGACATCTTCGGCGGCGGCCGCGCCGGCGGCGGGCGCTCCAACGTCTATCGCGGGGCCGACCTGCGCTACAACCTCGAGATCAGCCTCGAAGAAGCCGCACGCGGCACCGAGACCCGCATCCGCATCCCGACCATGGCCGAGTGCGAGGACTGTCACGGCAGCGGCGCCAAGAAGGGTACCTCGCCATCGACCTGCCCGACCTGCGGCGGCCACGGCCAGGTACGCATGCAGCAGGGTTTCTTCTCCATCCAGCAGACCTGTCCCAAGTGCCACGGCACCGGCCGTTACGTCGCCGATCCCTGCGCCTCCTGTCACGGCGCCGGCCGGGTCAAGCAGCATAAGACCCTGTCGGTCAAGATTCCCTCCGGCATCGACGAGGGCGATCGTATCCGTCTCTCCGGCGAGGGCGAGCCCGGCGTCAACGGCGGCCCGCCGGGCGACCTCTACGTCCAGATCCACATCAAGGTGCATGCGGTCTTCCAGCGTGACCACGACGACCTGCATTGCGAAATGCCGCTGTCCTTCACCGTGGCCGCGCTCGGCGGCGAGATCGAAATCCCGACACTCGATGGCGTCGCCAAGCTCAAGGTTCCCCCCGAAACCCAAACGGGCAAGGCCTTCCGCCTGCGCGGCAAGGGCATCAAGGGCGTGCGCTCGATCGGCCACGGCGACCTGCTCTGCCATGTCGTGGTCGAAACGCCGGTTAAGCTCACCGACCGCCAGAAGGAGCTGCTGCGCGAGTTCGAGGACGAGAGCCAGAAGAACGCCACGCGCCACAACCCGCGCGCGCAGAGCTGGATGGACCGCGTCAAGGATTTCTTCGCTGGCTGAGCCAGTTACTGGTGCCGGACTCGACAACCCAGCATTAATGCCGCTTTCCGTTAGACGTGGGGAGTCTTTTGGGGAGTCCGCTTCATTCCCGCAATCCGCCGGCCTGCTTGATTCAACAGCTTGCCACCCGAGCTTGCCACCCGCGCGGGCGGCACCTATGCTGAAAGCATGAGAATGAAGTATCTCGCCTTTCTGCTTGTTGCCGCGCTGGCGACCCCGGCTGTGGCGTCTCGATTACCTCCATGAGGTAATCGAGACGCTGGAGGGCGGGGAGGTGGAAATACCTTTTCGCACGGGTGCGTTTCGGATGATAAGCATCTACCGTGGGTCCTCGCCCCAGGCCATGACCTGAACGACCTGCTCTGCTACGAGAAGCAGGAGGCCACTACCAGAAGTTGATTGGGTAGCGGGGAGGGGCGTCAAATCCCGAATTTCGGCGCTGGCGAATGGACGAACGTTTCCCAATTCCCATGAATACGCCTTGCGCTAATCAATGGAATCCGTTATTATTTGCTGCGTGGAAAAGAAGAAACCGCACTACGATCTGACCGAGGTCAAGCGCTTGGTTGCCACAAATGGCATCAATACCTTCACGCAGACAGCGCAAGAAGGGGTGGCGCGCATGGGGCTTCTGCCCGCCGATGCGGTAGCTGCCGTGCTTGAGATTGGGCGTGGCGATTTTTTTCAAAAGCATGACGACCCATGCACGGCATGATGTTTGGCAGGACGTGTATCACGTTGCCACGGTATTCGGCGTGGCCTATGTGAAAGTGACGGTGCTGCCCAGTACGCAGGTTGTCATTCAGTTCAAGGAGAAATGAGATGAGCAAAGGTAAATTGTGCGTCGCCTGCGGGAATGACGATATGGCATTCGATACCCGCAACCTGACTTTTGCGCACAAGGGCCGCGAAACGGTGGTTCCCGGCGTGCCGGGGTGGTTCTGCCCGCATTGCGGCGAGGCGTACCTTGAGGATGGCGGGCGCTACGCTGAGGCGATTGCCGCATTCTCGCGCGGGATAGATGCACTGGATGCGGCGGAACTGCGCGCCATCCGCAAGAAGCTGGGATTGAAGCAGGCCGATGCCGGGCGGCTTTTCGGCGGCGGAGTGAATGCCTTTTCCGAGTACGAGCGCGGCAAGACGCAACCCCATAAATCTACCGTGCTACTGCTGAAACTCTTGGGGCGGCACCCGGAATTGCTGAAGGAATTGGCGTGAAAATCGCCCCTACCCGATCAAATGCAGATCATCCCGACGATTGGCGACATAGCGCGTGACGTAGGGAGGGATATTGAGGGTGGTTTCCACTCCGACGATCTCGAAGGCAACCTTTACACTATCTGCCAACACCAAATTAGAACGCATCACGCCACCGTGCGTAGTCCCGTGGGTAAAAAATGGGGAACGCAAGTGTGGATTCTGCAATTTTGCGCGTCAAATAATTTTGCTTCCGCACGATATCTGATTTATTTTCAATAAGTTACGATTTAACGTCGTAGGTTATTTAGCTTTGCTGGTGCCGAGAGAGGGACTCGAACCCTCACACCTTGCGGCGGCGGATTTTGAGTCCGCTGCGTCTACCGATTCCGCCATCTCGGCCAGAGATGGGTCGCGTACAATTACCGACCCTTGGGAAGTACGCATTATCAGCGATTCCCGCTCCCGCTTCAACTCCGACTCCTCGACCGCATTGCCGTCCCGTCAGCGCCGACTTTTCTCGTGCCACAGACCCTCGACGACTTCGACTACCCCCTGCCGCCCGAGTGCATCGCGCAGACGCCGCTGGCCGAACGCAGCGCGAGCCGCTTGCTGGTGCTGCGCGGCGCGACGCTCGATGACCGCGCCTTCACCGACCTGCCGGACCTCTTGCGACCGGGCGACCTGCTGGTGATGAACGACACGCGCGTGCTGCACGCACGCCTGTTAGGCAAGAAGGGCAGCGGCGGCCAAGTCGAAGTGCTGGTCGAGCGCGTCACGACCGACGACGAGGTGCTGGCGCAGGTGCGCGCCAGCAAGCCGCCCAAGGCCGGCGGCACCATCCGCCTCGAAGAAGCCTTCGATGCCGAGGTGCTTGGCCGCGAGGGCGAGTTCTATCGCCTGCGTTTTCCTTCCGATGCAGTGGAACTGATCGAGAAGCACGGCCGCCTGCCGCTGCCGCCCTACATCGAGCGCGCCGCCGCCAGCGCCGACGAGGAGCGCTATCAGACGGTGTTCGCCCGCGAGCGCGGCTCCGTGGCCGCGCCCACCGCCGGCCTGCATTTCGACGCGCCGCTGCTCGAGCGCCTGCGGGCGCGCGGCATCGCCATCGCCCACGTCACGCTGCACGTCGGCGCCGGCACCTTCCAGCCGGTGCGCGTGCATGACCTGTCCGACCACCGCATGCACCGCGAACGCTATGTCGTGCCGCAGGCGACCGCCGATGCCATCGCCGCGACGCGCAAGCGCGGCGGACGCGTCGTGGCGGTGGGCACCACCACGCTGCGCACGCTCGAATCGGCGGCCAACGCCGATGGCAGCGTAAAAATCGGCGCTGGCGAGACGGCGATATTCATCACGCCCGGCTTCCAATTCCGCGTGGTCGATGCCCTGATCACCAATTTCCACCTGCCGAAATCCACGCTGCTGATGCTGGTCTCGGCCTTCGCCGGCATGGACGAGATTCGCGCTGCCTACCGCCATGCCATGGACTCCGGCTACCGCTTTTTCAGCTACGGCGATGCCATGCTGATCGACAAAACATGAAATTTGATCTCCACGCAAACGATGGCGCCGCCAGGCGCGGTACCCTGACTCTCACCCACGGCATCGTCGAAACCCCGGTGTTCATGCCGGTCGGCACCTACGGCACCGTCAAGGCCATGGCACCCAACGAGTTGCGCGAAATCGGCGCGCAGATCGTGCTCGGCAATACCTTCCACCTCTGGCTGCGGCCGGGGCTGGAGGTGATCGCGGCGCATGGCGGTCTGCACCGTTTCATGGGCTGGGACGGGCCGATCCTGACCGACTCCGGCGGCTTCCAGGTGTTTTCGCTGGGCGAGCTGCGCAAGATCTCTGATGACGGCGTCAAGTTCCAGTCGCCCATCAACGGCGATCGCCTGTTCATGCGGCCCGAGGATTCGATGCAGATTCAGCATGTGCTGAACTCGGACATCGTGATGATCTTCGACGAATGCACGCCCTACCCCGCCACGGAGCGCCAGGCGGCCGACTCGATGCGCCTCAGCTTGCGCTGGGCGCGGCGCTCGCGCGACGAACATGACCGGCTGAGCAATGCCAACGCGCTGTTCGGCATCGTCCAGGGCGGCATGTCCGAACCGCTGCGCGAGGAATCGCTGGCGGGCCTGACCGACATCGGCTTCGACGGCTACGCCATCGGCGGCCTCTCGGTGGGCGAACCGAAGGAAGAGTTCACCCGCATCCTCGCCCACACCGCGCCCAAGCTGCCTGCGGAAAAGCCACGTTACCTGATGGGTGTCGGCACGCCCGAGGACATCGTCTTTGCCGTCAATCAGGGCATCGACATGTTCGACTGCGTAATGCCGACGCGCAATGCCAGGAACGGCCACCTGTTCACCCGCCACGGCGACATCCGCATCAAGAACGCCCGGCACAGGAACGACCCGCGACCGCTCGACGCGAGCTGCGACTGCTACTGCTGTCGCAATTTCACGCGCGCTTACCTGCACCATCTGCACCGTACCGGCGAGATTCTCGGCGCGCGGCTCAACACCATCCACAACCTCTTCTACTACCAGACGCTGATGGCGGAACTTCGCGCCGCGATCGAGGCCCGGACGCTGGCCGCCTACACGGCCGAATTCCACCGGGCGCGAGCAGGCGCGCTGCTATAATCCGCCGATTTTTCAACGAACTGACCGGAGTTTTTCCCATGCTGATTTCCAACGCCTACGCCCAGGCTGCCGCGGGCGCCACCACCAGCGACAGCCTGATGGGCCTGCTGCCGATCGTCCTGATGTTTATCGTGTTGTGGTTCCTGATGATCCGCCCGCAGATGAAGAAGACCAAGGAACACCAGAAGATGGTCGGCGAACTGCAGAAGGGCGACGAGATCGTGACGCAGGGCGGCATGGCCGGGCGCATCGTCAAGGTCGGCGAAAACTTCATGACCCTCGAAGTGGCGCAAGGCAAGGACGGCCCGGTCGAGGTCGTCGTCCAGAAGAACGCCATCGGCGCGCTGCTGCCGAAGGGAACGCTGAAGTCGCTGTAAGGCGGCACGTTGAAATCGCTTTAATTCTCCTCCCATCGCGCCGGCCTGCCACCGGTGCGCGCAGGTAATCCCGCATGAACCGCTATCCTCTCTGGAAGAACATCACGGTCGTCCTCGCCCTGATGCTCGGCCTGCTCTACACCCTGCCCAACTTCTTCGGCGAGGTGCCGGCGGTGCAGGTATCGAGCGTCAAGGCCACGATCAAGATCGAGCCGAAGTTGCTGTCGCGCATCGAGGACATGCTGAAGTCGGCCGCCATCAACCACAATGGCCTCTTCGCCGACCAGAACAGCATCCGCGTGCGCCTGGCCGACACCGACACCCAGCTCAAGGCCAAGGACGCCATCGAACGGGCGCTCAACCCCGATCCGACCGATGCTTCCTACAGCGTGGCGCTGAACCTGCTCTCGGCTTCGCCGAAGTGGCTCTCGAACATGCACGCTCTGCCGATGTATCTCGGCCTCGACCTGCGCGGCGGCGTGCACTTCCTGCTGCAGGTGGACATGAAAGGCGCGATCACCAAGCGGCTGGACTCCACCGCCGCCGATCTGCGCTCGCTGATGCGCGACAAGAACGTACGCCATGCCGGCATCAACCGCGAAGGCCAGAACATCGCCATCCGTTTCCGCGAAGCCGAACTGCGCGACAAGGCCCGCGCCGTGCTCGCCGACAGCCAGCCCGACCTGCTGCTGGCCGAGGGCCAGGATGGCGCGGACCTCAAACTCGTGGCCACGCTCAAGCCCGAGGCGCACAAGCGCATCCAGGAATTCGCCATCAAGCAGAACATCACCACCCTGCACAACCGCATCAACGAACTCGGCGTGGCCGAGCCGGTGATCCAGCAACAGGGCGCCGACCGCATCGTGGTGCAGTTGCCGGGCGTGCAGGACACCGCCAAGGCCAAGGACATTCTCGGCCGCACGGCGACGCTGGAAGTGCGCATGGTCGACGACGAGGCCAGCAACAATCCGTCGGTGATGGATATGGCGATGAAGGGCCAGCCACCGCTGGGCACCGACTACTACGTCGAGCGCGGCGGCCGCGGCCTGTTGGTCAAGAAGCAGGTGGTGCTGACCGGCGAGCGGCTCACCGACGCCCAGCCGGGCTTCGACAACCAGACCCAGGAACCGGCGGTCCATCTGACGCTCGACTCGGCCGGCGCCCGCATCTTCAAGGATGTCACGCGCGAGAGCGTCGGCAAGCGCATGGCCATCCTGCTGATCGAGAAGGGCCGCGGCGAAGTCGTCACCGCGCCGGTGATCCGCACCGAGATCGGCGGCGGCCGCGTGCAGATTTCCGGCCGCATGAGCACAACCGAAGCCGCCGACGTCGCGCTGCTGCTGCGCGCCGGCAGCCTGGCCGCGCCGATGGACATCATCGAGGAGCGCACCATCGGCCCCTCGCTCGGTGCCGACAACATCGCCAAGGGCTTCAATTCGACGAAATGGGGCTTCGTCGCCATCGCGGTTTTCATGAGCGCCTACTACTTGCTGTTCGGCCTGGTCTCGGTACTGGCGCTCTCCGCCAACCTGCTGTTCCTGGTCGCGCTGCTGTCGCTGTTGCAGGCGACGCTGACGCTGCCCGGTATCGCCGCCATCGCGCTGACACTGGGCATGGCCATCGACGCCAACGTGCTGATCAACGAACGCGTGCGCGAGGAGTTGCGCGGCGGCTCCAGCCCGCAGGCGTCGATCACCGCCGGCTACGAGCGGGCCTGGGCGACGATTCTCGACTCCAACGTCACCACGCTGATCGCCGGCGTGGCGCTGCTGATCTTCGGTTCCGGCCCGGTGCGCGGCTTCGCCGTGGTGCATTGCCTGGGCATCCTCACCTCGATCTTCAGCTCGGTGGTGGTGTCGCGCGGCCTCATCAACATGATCTACGGCCGCCGCCGCAAGCTCGACAAGCTTTCCATCGGTCAGGTCTGGAAGCCCGGCGTCGAAGCCGGCGTGGCCAAGCAAGGGTAAGGGGAAAACACCATGGAATTCTTCCGCATCAGAAAAGACATCCCCTTCATGCGCCATGCGCTGGTGTTCAACATCATTTCGTTGCTCACCTTCCTCGCCGCGGTGTTCTTCCTCGCCACCCGGGGCCTGCATTTCAGCATCGAGTTCACCGGCGGCACGCTACTCGAAGTGTCTTACGCGCAGGCGCCGGATCTCGAAAAAATCCGCAAGGCGCTGGAAGCCGACGGCTTCGCCGACCCGCAGGTGCAGAACTTCGGCTCCTCGCGCGATGTGCTGATCCGTGTGCCGCTGGCCAGGAACACCGAGTCGGCCAAGGTCGGCGAGCGCGTCATCGCGTCGCTGCAAAAAGTCGGCGCTGGCGACACGGCGACAAGCGCGGCGAACACGCCCAGCCTCAAGCGCGTCGAGTTCGTCGGCCCGCAAGTGGGCAAGGAACTGGCCGAGGACGGCGCGCTGGCGCTGCTGCTGGTCATCATCGGCATCGTCGTCTATCTGGCCTTCCGCTTCGAGTGGCGCTTCGCGGTATCGGCCATCATCGCCAACCTGCACGACGTCATCATCATCCTCGGCGTCTTCGCCCTGTTCCAGTGGGAGTTCTCGCTGCCGGTCCTCGCCGCGGTGTTGGCCGTGCTCGGCTATTCGGTGAACGAGTCGGTCATCGTCTTCGACCGGGTGCGCGAGACTTTCAAGAAGAAGCGCGGCCTCACCACGCCGGAAGTGCTCGACCACGCCATCACCAGCACCATCTCGCGCACCATCATCACCCACGGCTGCACCCAAGCCATGGCGACCTCGATGCTGGTGTTCGGCGGCGCCGCATTGCATTACTTCGCGATGGCGCTGACCATCGGCATCCTCTTCGGCATCTACTCCTCGGTGCTGGTCGCCAGCCCGCTGGTCATGTGGATGGGCGTCTCGCGCGAGCAGTTCATCAAGGCGAAGAAGGACAAGCCCGAGGGCGTGACCGATGACGGAGCGTGTGTGTAAGCATGTGTCTGGCTGTTCCCGGCGGCGCTGAATGGCAGAACCGCGTCCGCATCTGGGACCTGCCGACGCGGGTCTTCCACTGGTCGCTGGTCGCGCTCGTGGCTGCCGCCTTCGTCAGCGGCACCATCGGCGGCAACGCCATGGTCTGGCACGGCCGCTTCGGCCTCGCCATCATCGGACTGCTCGCCTTCCGCATCGTCTGGGGCTTTGCCGGCTCGACCTACGCCCGCTTCACGCAGTTCGTGCGCGGCCCGGCGGCGATCCGCGCCACCCTGCGGGGAAACTGGCCGGGGCTCGGCCACAATCCGCTGGGCGCGCTGTCGGTGCTCGGGCTGCTGGCGGTCCTTGTCGCGCAAGTCGCCAGCGGCCTCTTCGGCAACGATGACATCGCCTTCAACGGTTATCTCTACAACCTGGTTTCCAAGGAAGCCAGCGACAAGCTGACCGCGCTGCACAAGCTGAACGCCTGGCTGGTCGGCGCGCTGATCGCGCTGCATCTGAGCGCCATCGCCTTCTACGTCCGGGTCAAGAAGGAAGACCTGCTGCGGCCGATGCTGCGCGGCTGGAAGGAGCGCGGCGATCAAAGCGAGGAATCGCTGGCCGGCGGCGGATTTGTCGCCTTCCTCGTCGCGCTGGCCATCGCCTTGGCGGCGGCCTGGTTCGCCACCGGCGCGTGGATTCCCGTGCCACCACCGCCCCCGCCTTCCGCCGCGCCTGCCTTTTGATCAGGTAGCGGGAAAGGTTGCGGCGCGCCACAGCCCGACGCCGCCAAAGCCGAGCACCAGCAGGCCGGATGCCATGCGCACCGCGGGCGCCTGCGCAAAGCCGCGGAAGCGCGCAAACACGTAGCCTGCCAGCAGCAGGTTGGGCAGGGTGCCGAGGCCGAAGGCCAGCATCGCCGCCGCGCCCTTCACCGGCGAGCCGGTGGCCAGCGCCGACACCAGCGCGCTATACACCAGGCCGCACGGCAGCCAGCCCCAGAGGAAGCCCAGCGGCAAGGCCTGCGCCACGCCGCGTGCCGGCAGGAAACGGGAGGTCGCCGGCTGGAGGCGCCGCCAGATGCCCTGCCCCGCGCGCTCGACCCAGACCAGCGCACCCGTCATGCCGATGAGATACAGGCCCATGGCCACCAGCATCAGGTTGGCGAGGATATACAGCCCTTGCCGCAGCGGCAGCGTCGGCCCGGCCAGCAGGCTCAGGCTGCCCAGCGCGCCGGCCACGGCGCCCGCCGTGGCATAGCTGGCGATGCGGCCGACGTTGTAGCCGAGGTGCAGCGCCCAGCCGGGCTGGGTCCCCGGCTGCTGCATTGCCAGCGCGCCGACGATGCCGCCGCACATGCCGACGCAATGGCCGCCGCCGAGCAGGCCCACGATGAACAGCGACAGAAAAACGGAATCCGTCAAATGACCTTGGAATACCGCGCGCGCTCACGGTCGGTGCGCAGGTAGCGGTCGAAGGCCATGGCAATGACGCGCACCAGCATGCGGCCCTTGGGCTCCACGGTAATCCACTGGCTGTCGATGGACAGCAGACCGGCCTGCTCCATCTCGCGCAACGCGGCGAGTTCCTCGGCAAAATACGACTTGAAGTCGATCAGGTGGGCGATCTCGACCGACTCGATCGACAGCTCGAAATGGCACATCAGTGCCTGGATGATGGAGCGGCGCAGCAGGTCGTCGGCGGTCAGTTCGAGGCCGCGCATCACCGGCAGTTCGTTGCGATCGAGCGCGTCGTAGTACTCGTCGAGGGTGCGGTAATTCTGGCAGTAGGTGGGGCCGACCTTGCCGATGGCGGAGACGCCGAAGGCAAGCAGGTCGGCCTCGGCATGGGTCGAATAGCCCTGGAAGTTGCGGTGCAGCCGGCCCTGGCGCTGCGCCACCGCGAGTTCATCGTCGGGCTTGGCGAAGTGGTCCATGCCGATGAAAACATAGCCGGCGTCGGTGAGGCGGCGGATGGCCAGTTGCAGGATCTGCAGCTTGGCGTCGGCCGAGGGCAGCTCGGATTCGTGGATGCGCCGTTGCGGCTTGGCCAGGCTCGGCAGGTGGGCGTAGTTGTAGATCGACAGTCGGTCGGGCGAGAGCTTCAGCACCTCGTCCAGCGTGTGGTTGAAGCTGATGACGTTCTGCTTGGGCAGACCGTAGATCAGGTCGACCGAAATGCCCTTGAAACCGAACTCGCGCGCCGAGTCGATCACCCGCTTGGTTTCGTCGAGGGTCTGGACGCGGTTCACCGCCTGCTGCACCGCCGGCTCGAAATCCTGCACGCCGACGCTCATGCGGTTGAAGCCGAGCTCGGCCAGCAACTTCACCGTTTCGTGGTCGACTTTCCTGGGATCCACTTCGATCGAGTATTCGCCGCCCGGTAGCAGCTTGAAGTGGCTGTTGATCAGCTCCATCAAGCGCTTCATCTCGTCGTGCGCGAGGAAGGTCGGCGTGCCGCCGCCCCAATGCAACTGGATCACGTCGCGGTTGCCGTCGAGCGCCTCGGTCTGCATCGCGATTTCCTTGCCCAGGTACTTGATGTACTTGGCGGAACGACCGTGATCCTTGGTGATGATCTTGTTGCAGGCGCAGTAGTAGCAGATGGTATTGCAGAAGGGGATGTGGACGTATAATGACAACGGTCGTCCGCTTCCGCCGACCGTGCGCCGACCCAGCCAACTGCGATAAGCAGCGGAGCCGAAGGCCTCGACGAAGCGATCCGCCGTCGGATAGGACGTATAGCGCGGGCCGTTGACGTCGAAGCGGCGGATGACTTGCGGATCGAAAACGAGTTCTTGGAAGTTGCTGGTCATCCATTCAACCTTGACGGGCTGCGCCGCCTTTTGTCAGGTGGCAACGATGCCGGAAGCACGGGGATGTAGCGTTGACACAGATCAAACGCCTTTCTGAATGCGCGCCGAGCGAAGATCTCGGCAATGTCGTGCCGCTCACGGTGCATTCGCTCAAGGCTGCCTGCTCGCAGTGCAATCTGCAGGAGCTTTGTCTGCCGCTCGGCCTGTCCGAAGCCGAAATCAAGCGTCTCGACTCGCTGGTCTCCACGCGCCGCAAGGTCAAGCGCGGCCATCATCTCTATCGCACCGGCGCCGCTTTCGAGGCCCTCTACGCCATCAAGACCGGCTTCTTCAAGACCGACGTGCTGATGGAAGACGGCCGCGACCAGGTCACCGGATTCCAGATGGCCGGCGAAATTCTCGGCATGGACGGCATCAGCCTCGAGTCGCACACCTGCAACGCCGTCGCGCTCGAGGACAGCGAGGTCTGCGTGATTCCCTTCGCCCAGCTCGAGCAACTGTCGAGCGAGATGCGCACCCTGCAACATCATTTCCACAAGGTGATGAGCCGCGAGATCGTGCGCGACCAGAGCGTCATGATGCTGCTCGGCACCATGCGCGCCGAGGAACGGCTGGCGGCCTTCCTGCTGAATTTCTCGCAGCGTTTCACCGCGCGCGGCTACTCGGCCGCCGAATTCCACCTGCGCATGACGCGCGAGGAAATCGGCTCCTATCTCGGCCTCAAGCTCGAAACCGTGAGCCGCGCCTTCTCGCGCTTCCAGGAGGACGGCTTCATCGTCGTGCAGCAAAAGCACATCCGCATCCTCGACATCGATGCGCTCAAGAGCCTGCTGACGCACGCGCCAATGCCGGCTCCGTTCACCTCACGCGGCTAGCCAGACCAGGATGCCACGTGCATCCTTGGTCAGCGCCACCGACACCACATAGCCGAACATGGCGATGGCAGCCAGCCAGGCCGTCGCACGCTGTGCGCGAGTGCGCCCCGCCTTCAGCGCCACCGATCCCAGCACGATGTAGGCCATCAGCCCGAATACCTTGGCGGTCAGCCAGGCATCGACGAAGGGGTAATGGTCGGTGAGTACAGTCAGTGCCAGCGCCGACAGCAGCAGCAGCGTGTCGTTCACGTGCGGCGCGATGCGCAGCCAGCGGGCATGGCGCAGCGGCGAGTCGGCCAGCATCAGCGCGCCGCGCAGCACGAAGCCGCCGATGCTGAGCACCACGCAGGTGACGTGAAAGTGCTTGACGGCGGAATACCAGTGCATCAGGGGTTAGCCCGGCCTGCCGTCGGCGCGCGGGCGCCAGAATCGCGGCGCATGGCGCCATGACCATGCGCCAAACGCGCCCAGCCACAGCAGCGCGGCCGGCAGCGACAGCCACGCCATGGCCGGGGCCAGTTCGGCCAGCACGCGCAGCAGCGCGGCCGCCTGCATCGTCAGGAAGGCGGGCCACATCACGCCGTCATCGCGCACCGGCAGGCCCGAATGGCCGAGCGTGACGCGCGTCGTCATGCCGATCAGCATCGAGGCGAAGAAGCCGAGCGTCAACGCATGCAGCGGCGCCAGACCCAGGATCGGCCGGCCGGCCAGGCTCATCAGGCTCGCGGCGGCAAACAGCATGAAGGCCAGCGCAACCCAGGCAAAGGCAACATGCAGCACCGCGACCATGCGCTCGGCGAGGCTCGCGCGCAAGCGCCAGCGCAGCGTCAGGTGCAGCGCCACGGCCGCGGCCGGCAAATCGGCCAGCCAGGTCCACGCCGGCAGTTCGAGCCACGACAGCACCCCATGCAACAGACTCGCCGCCACCAGCAGCCGCAGTGTCCAGTCGGCGCGATAGACGACGTAGTTTGGAATGGCGCCGCTGCTGAAGAAGGGCAGCATGCGGTGGGCGACAGTGACGAATATCGGCAACAGCACGCCCCACAGACCAAGCTCGATGCCCAGCCGCGCCCAGCGCGCGTCAAAGCCGAGCGCGAAGGCGGCGAATGCCGCCATGCCGCCGATGCCCAGCGCGACGCTCGTCGCGACGATGCGAATATGCAGGCGCTCGCGATCGGGCCGGTTGCCGACCTGCCACAGCCAGACCAGGGCGATGCCCCAGCCGGCCATCGCCAGCACCAAGCCAGCCGGCAGCAACACCGCCAACGCCGGGGACAACCAGATCAGGAGCCAGCCCGCGGCCATGAACAGGAAGGCCGGCACGAAGACGCGCGGCGGCGTGTCCGGCGCGCCCTGCCAGCGCGGTCCCGCCGTCAGGATGAAACCGAAAATGAAAAATGGAAAAACGCCGTAAAGCATCAGCAGCGCATGCCACCATGGCGCCGGCAGGGGCCAGTGCGGCACCGGCAGGAGCCACCACGGGCCGAGCAGCCGCGCCGCCAGGTCGGCAGCCCAGAGCAGCATGGCGACGAGTGCCTGCATGCTGCCGCCGAGGAACATCACGCGGTGCGGCGCGGCGAAAAACGGAATCGGCGCGCGCAGGCTCAAGGCTCACTCCCGCAAGAAAGCATGGTATTTTCTGCCCGCACACCGAGGGAACCATGCAGACCAAACAGGAAAAACTCGATATCCCGGCGCTGCTTTCGCGCCTGCCGCTGTTCCAGGAGCTCACCCCCGAGCAGATTGCGCCGATCGCGGCCGGCACGCGGGAAAAGCGCCTCGTCAAGGGCGAGATGCAGTTTCAGAAGGGCGACCAGCCCAAGGGCTTTTTCATCATTGTCTATGGCCAGATGAAGCTGGCCTTTCCCTCCGCCAGCGGCAACGAAAAGGTGGTCGAGATCCTCGGGCCGCGCCAGAGTTTCGGCGAGGCGGTGATGTTCATGGACCGACCCTACCCCATTTTCGCCGAGGCACTGGTCGACACCCTTCTGCTCCACGTATCGATGCAGGCCGTCTTCGAACTGCTCGGCGCCGACCCCACGTTCGCGCGGCGCATGCTCGCCGGCATGGCGACGCGCCTGCATTCGCTGATCAACGACGTCGAGTCCTACTCGCTGCGCTCCTCGGCGCAGCGCGTGATCGGCTACCTCCTGCAGCATTGCCCGCAGCAGGGAGAGGAATGCGAAGGGGCGCTGGAGATATCGCTGCCGACGTCGAAGCAGGTGATCGCGTCGCGCCTCAACCTCACGCCCGAAACGCTGTCGCGCATTTTTCACGAGTTGTCCGAGGCCGGACTGATCACGGTGCAGGGCAAGGTCATCAAGGCGCATGACATGCGTCGGCTGCGCGAATACGATCTCTGAAGTCGAGATAGACCCGCACGCCCGAAAGCAGGTTCCACTCCAGCCAGGCGCAGGACGCCGCGAACAGCAGCCCCGCGACGGAGGTCAGCGGCGGCCATGCCACCGCCACCAGCAGCGCCGCCAGCGCGGCGAAATGCAGCCGCATCTGGCCGACCATGGCGCGCTCGGGAATCATCTGCTTCATGTTTGGCGGCAGCACCGTGAGCCCGCCCAGCCGCTGCAGGTGCAACCAGTTGAGGAAGGGCACGATCTTGTAGAGCATGCCGGTGATCACCGACACGAACAGCCCGACGAGGGCCAGCATGCCGATCAGCAGCGCACCGCGCTGCGAGCCGGCAAAAGTCGGCGCCAGCGCCACGGCGATGCCGGCGGCAACGATGGCGAGCAGGCTGGCCATGCCGCCGCGGAAGAACGTCAGAGTCACGTCGGGTACCCGGCGCCGGCGCCGGGCCTGCAGCCGCAGCGTCACTGCAGCGAAAGTGCCGGCCAGCAGCAGTCCGGCCAGCAGCACCCATGAGTACGCCTCCGATGCCGGCCTCAGCAACTGGGTGGCCCAGACCAGCAGCACCGCCAGCAGGCCCCACGGCAGCAGTCGCCCCAGCCAGACCGGGTAGGGCGGCGTCAGTTGGAACATCGGCACCACGTAGTACGACACGCCGGACAGCAGCAGCAGGGACCAGCCGCCAAGGCCCCAGGCCGCGTGCACGTGCGTGACCTCGATCAGCGATACGCCGTAGCTGCCGCGCAGACCCTGGGCCAGCGTAAAGCCGAGCCCGTAGGTGACCACCAGCGCAAGCACCGCGACGCGCAGCGCGACGATGGTCGCGCTTTGTACCGGCGCGCGAAAAAGCGCGAAGCCGACGACCGCGACATAACCGCTCAGCGCCGCGACGATAAGGCCGGCGCCGGCGACGAACGCAGACCCGGGGACGGCCAGAAAACCCGACACCAGCAGCACGACCCCGACAATCAGGGCGGGGTGGACCACGCCGGCGACCAGACTCGGCCGCCAGATGTTGCCGCCAGCCGCCACCGGAATAAACTGCAGCAGCGCGCCGCACATCGCCTGCAGCATGAAACCGGCGACCATCAGGTGCGTCAACGCCAGCGCCTCGCCGGTCCAGCGCGACCCCAGCGCGTCCGCCCCGGTCAAGGCCAGCAGCAACCCGGCCGCGATGCCGAACAGCGGCGCGGTCAGAAAGAAGCGGTAAGGCACCGAAATCGGCGGCGCCTGCTCGAACGACATGTTGGGGTGCATGGGGGGCGCTGCCCAGACCTCGCCTCAAGCCTTGCGGATATGAATCTCGGTGGTTCCGTCCGCCTGCATCGACTCGGTCCAGGCATAGCCGTTGCGGCGCAGGATCTGGTAGAGCGGATGCGGCTGGCAGTACAGCAACAGGACGATCTCGCCGTCCGGCGGCAGCGTATCGAGCGCCGCCAGGGTCAACTCCAGCGGCTCCGGCGGCTGCATGTCGCGGCCGTCGATCACGCGCTGACTGGACACGCCTCCTCCAGTCGTTGGCGCAGGCCGGCGGCAACATCGACGGTGTCCGCGAGGGTGCGGTTGCACATGGGATAGAGGATATTCTCCTCCTTCATGTTGTGCTGCTGCATCAGCATCAGCAGGGTTTCGGCGGCGCCGGCGAAGGCCTCGCGCCCGCGCTGGTCAAGCGCCGCCTCCATCTGCTCGATCAACTCGCGCATCTGTGCGTGCTCGAAGCGCATCATTTGGGTCGGCCCGCCGGTCATGCCGGTCGCCGCCTCGAAGGCCGGAAACAGCACCTGCTCCTCGGTGGCGAAATGCGCCAGCAACTCGTCGCGAAAGCGGGCGAAGCTGGCGGCGCTGGCCGCCCAGTCGCCATGTAGGCCCGCAGCCTCGGCATCGGCGAACAACTCGTCGCAGTGCTTGTGGTGGTGATGCAGGACTTCGGTGGTGCTCATCGGGTTTCTTTCTGATCATGCCAGAAGCAAGGTGGTCAGTCTGCACCACCCGACGGGGGCGCAGCCTTGACGACTGTCAAAAATCAGGACTTGAGGGCACCGACTTCGAGGTGGGCGAACCAGTCGATGAAGCGGCGGACATCCTCGCCCCGGTAGATGGCGCCGTGCTGCGGGCACATCATTTCGATATCGAGTTGGGAGACACGCGCGCACCAGTCGCGCTTGGCCCGCTCCGAGCCCATCCAGCGCCGGTGGAAACCCTCGGCGTGGCGGATGTGGCGGTCGAAGTTCTCGACGAACAGGCCATCCTCGCCCGGCGGCAGCAGCGCGGCGCCGACGTCGCCCGAAAACAGTATCTTGGCCTTGGGATCGTAGATGTTGAAATTGCCCGAGGAGTGCAGGTAGTGGGCGGGAATGGCCTGCAGCCTCTGGCTGCCGACGATGATGTCCATGCCGCCGTCGGGAATGCTGACGAAGGTGTCGCCGTCGCCGCCGAAATGCGGCACGAAGCTCGCCCACAGCCAGCTGAGGTAGCACTTGATGTCGGGATTGAACTCGAGCCACATCGACAGCGAGGAGATGACGTCCGGGTCCTGGTGCGAGGCGAACAGCTTCGACACGCGGCGCGGGTCGAAGGCCGTCGACAACGCCGAGAACACCGCCGGAAACACCTCGCTGCCACCCGGGTCGAGCAGGATCGCGTCGTCGCCGGCGACAATCAGATACTCGTTGGTGTCGACCAGGTAGTTCGGCCGACTGGTGTCGCGCACGATGGCGTACCACTTGTGGCCGCCGTCCTCATAAATCGCCTGGGCTGTCTTCATTCAGTGCTCTCCTGGAACTGGTGCTTGGTGAGACTCTCGAGGGAATGCTGGATATCGCCGATGGTCTGTTCGAAGTCGCTCGAAACCTGCATCAGTGACGAGGAAAAGCCGCCGCCATAAGCTGCCTCGATCTTGGCGGAGCGCGCCAGTACGCTGCCCAGTTCGACCAGCTGGGCCGTATCGGCAATCATCTGGGTCAGCCGACGGTTGAGGGCGGCAATTCGTTCCTGGTGGCGGAGCATGGCTTCGGCGTGATTGAGCAGAAATTCGTCGATCAGTTTGCGTCCCTCGCCCACCGCTTCGGCGCGGACACGTTCGAGCACGCGGTTGAGCTGAGTCTGCTTGAGCAGGCCGGTCACGATGGCGACGCTGCCATAGGTCATTTCGCGCAGCACGGTCATCTGCTGCTGCAAGTCGGTGGCGAAGCGGCGCAACTCGTTCGACAACACGCCGAAGCCCAGCGCGTTCTGGCCGGCGCGCTTGGCCAGGAAAATCGCGTTCATTGCCATCAGGTTGATCTTGAACGCCGTCGCCACCACGCTCTTGATTTCCTCGTTGATGCGTACGATGCGGCGAAGCTCGCCGCCGGCGCCGTGTCCCGGTTTCATGCAATCTCCTTCAAGGCAGGCAGCGCGATGGCACTGCCCTTGCTGAAACGATAGTCGTTGAAGATGTGCTCGGCCGACAGCAACTGGTAGCTGCCGTCGGCGTGGCGGCGCGTGGTGTCCTTGAGGCGGTAGGTGGTGTGGCCGCAGGTCCACAGCTCGAAGTTGCGCATATGGGTGCACAGGCAGGTCTTGTCGCGGACCGACACCTTCTTGGCGTCGGGATGCAGGGCAACCTCGCGGTTGTAGGCATCGATGTAGGAGCAGCGGCCATTCGCATCGAGGATGTAGCCGAAAGACTCACAATTCGGGTGGGTACCCGCCCCGATCGCCGGACTGTTCTTTAGCATGCGCATGGGATAGCCGGTGGGCGAAATGCCATTCACCTCGATGTCGCTCTCGCTAGCCTTGAAGTATTCCTGCTGCACGTCTTCGGGCAGGCCGCACTCGCTCGCCACGGTGAAGCGGGTCGCCACCTGTACGGCCGCGCCGCCGTTGCCGAGGAAGTCCACGGCATCGCCGCCGGTGAAGATGCCGCCAGCGGGAATCAGCGGAATGTCGAGCTTCTCGGTCCTGAGCCAGTCGCGGATCTCGGCGACGATGGCGTGCAGGTCGTACTTCGCCCAGTCCATGCCGAAACCGAGATGGCCGCCGGCCAGCGGGCCCTCGATCACCACGAAGTCGGGCAGACGGCCAAGGCGGGAATTCTTTTTCAGAAACAACTGAAGTGCCCGCAGCGAGGAAACGATGATGCCGATCTGGGCATCGCGGAAACGCGGGTGATCCTCCAGCAGGGCGAACGAGCCGAGATGGAGTCCGGCGGCCAGCGTGATGCCGTCGATGCCTGCATCGAGCGCCGCCGACAGACGAACGCGCAAGGTTTCCCTAGGCGCGTTCATGGTCAGCTTTTCCATGCAGTTGATGAACACCATGCCGTCGCCGCGCTTGGCTTCCATGGTGCGACCAACGTGCAGGCGCGTGGCCTCGGCCAGATGGCCGAGATCGAAGCGGACATCCGACTTGTCGCTGTTGGCGACGTTGTACTTGTACTGCTTGAGCTTGTCCTTGACGAAGCGCGTCTTGAAGCGCCGATCGGCAACCGTCGGCACCATGGCATCGGAGATGTGACCGATGCCGCCGAGGCGCGCCGCCTCCAGCGCCAATTCGGCCGTCGAAATATCCACCCCCATACCGCCGACGACGAGGGGTACCAACTCCTTGCCACCCAGTCTCAGGCGGAAATCATCCACGCATTTCATTATCGTTATCCGTGCCTCGCCGGCGCCCCGATCGGCCCGCGACCTCAGCCCTAAAGGTCGCAATGATAGCCTATCCTGCGGCCAGGCTACGACGGCTCAGGATTCCAGCACGTAGGCCCCGGGCGCATCGGCCAGCGCCGGATATTCCTTGCTCGTCACCGCCGGCGGCGGGCCCGGTTCGCCCGCCAGGGGCTTGAGCCAGGCCATCCAGTCCTCCCACCAACTGCCGGCGCGATGCTCGGCTTTTTCCTTCCAGGCCTCGGTCGAAAAATGGCGCTCGGCCGGGCCGACCCAGTATTCGCGCTTGGGCGGATTCACCGGCGGATTGACGATGCCGAGGATGTGACCGGAACTGGAGAGCACGTTGCGCTTGGGGCCGGAGGCGTAATTGTGGATACGGAAGGTCTGCCGCCACGGCGCGATATGGTCGTCCTCGGCGCCAACGGCATAGATCGGCTGGGTGATGCGCTCGAGGTTGATCGGCTGTCCGGCGACGGTCAGCACGTCTTTCTTGACCATGGCGTTGTCGAGATAGAAGTTGCGCAGGTACCAGGTGTGCATCCTGGCCGGCATGCGGGTGGTGTCCATGTTCCAGAACAGCACGTCGAAGGGCGGCGGGGCCTCGCCGTAGAGGTAGCCATGCACGACGTAGTGCCAAATCAGGCCGTTGGAGCGCAGCAGCCGGAAGGCGGAGGCCATTTCCTTGCCATCGAGGAAGCCCTTCTCCTCCATCGATCGCGACAGGAAGCGGAAGCTGCCCTCGTCGAGGAAGACTTCGACGTCGCCCGGCTTGTGGTAATCGACCAGCGTGGTGAGAAAAGTCGCGCTGGCCACCGGCATGTCCTTGGCAGCGTATTTCAGATTGGCCCAGGCCATGTAAGTGGCAAGCGCCGCGCCGCCGATGCAGTAGCCCGCGGCATGCACCTGCTTTGCCCCCGAGATATCTCGCGCCACCTGCATGATGCGGTCGATGCCTTCGGTGATGTAGTCATCGAAGCCGACATCGCGCATGTCGGCGCCCGGGTTTTTCCAGCTGGTGATATAGACGTCGATGCCCTGGTCGAGCAGGTAGCGGACCATGCTCTTTCTGGCGTTGAGGTCGAGGATGTAGTACTTGTTGATCCACGGCGTGACGATCACCAGCGGTTGCGCATGCACCTTGGGCTGCGTCGGGGTGTAGTGGATCAGTTCGAGCAATTTGTTGCGAAACACCACCTTGCCCGGCGTGGTCGCGAGGTTCTTGCCGATCTGGAAATCCCCCGGGCTGCTCATCCGCACGGTGCCCACCTTGAGATCGTCGAGGAAATTGCGCATGCCGCGAACCAGACTCTCGCCATTGGTCTCGGCCGCCTTGCGCATGGCCACCGGGTTGCTCCAGAGGAAGTTGGTCGGCGCCATGGCGTTAAGCCATTCCCGCCACCAGAACGCGGCTCGCCGGCGATCCTTGCTCGACAGTCCCGGCGTCTCGAAAAGCGTGTCCTGGATGTGGTGGGTCATCACCAGGTACCACTCCTTGGCGATGTCCCAACTCGCCGACTCCTGCCACACCGGGTCGCTGAAGCGGCTATCGTCCGGGTTGTGCCTTTCAACATCCTCGCTCGGCTGGCCGAAGGCGCGCAACCAGGAATGCCACTGCAGGGCGAGCATCTTGGTCGAGAATCCGGACAGCATCTCCGCCAGTTCCTGTGGATGCGCCAGCCATGCGACTTGCGCGTGAACCAGCGGCATGGTCACCCCCATTGGGTCGATGTTGGCTTCAACGGCCTCGTGCATGACCTTGAAGGTTTCGGTGGGATGGAGCGGGGTCTTGCCGAACTTGAGCGTTGACATGTTTGCCTCCTGCCGGAATGCGATATTTTTGTGCAGTGCACCGGAATCGATGTTGATCTCGATCAAGCCAAGGCGCACTGGCGGCTCCATAATCGCGCCGTCACCCTGTCGGAGATCGCGCATGTTCAAGCACATTCTGGTTCCCACTGACGGTTCCCAGCTTTCTTTCGACACCGTGCGCCGTGCCGTGAGCTTTGCCAAGGATGCCGGCGCCAAGATCACCTTCTTCTTCGCCAAGCCCGGCTATCCCGTCGCTTTTTACGGCGAAGGCGCGCTGATCGATCCGACGACACCGGAGAAATTCGCCGAAATGGCCGAGCAGCAGTCGAAGGAAATCCTCGGCAAGGCCGAAGCGTTGGCGGCGGAAGCCGGCGTCTCCGCAAGTTCGCGCAGCAGCATCAGCGACATTCCCTACGTCGCCATCATCGAAGCCGCGCAGGGCGCCGGCTGCGACCTGATCTTCATGGCCTCGCACGGGCGGCGCGGCATCAGCGGCTTGCTGCTCGGCTCCGAAACGCAAAAGGTTCTCACCCACACGACGATTCCGGTGCTGGTCTACCGCTAAAAGTCGCCCCCCAAGGGGACTTCCTTCGGGGCGCCGGCGCCACGCCGAACCACGCTATCGCCATGCTGAATTCCGCCCTGGCCATCATCCACGACGAGCATGGCTCGCTGTCCGCCGTCGTACATGGCCTCAAGTTTCTCGTACGCGAAATGCGCGAGAAGGGTGTGAAGCCCGACTTCAAGCTGCTCTGGGCGATGATCTACTACATGGACGCGTTCTCGGAAAAGCTGCACAACCCGAAGGAGGACGCCTACCTGTTCGCCCGCTTGCGCGCCCGCACCCATGACGCCGATGCGACATTGGACGAGCTGGAACGCCAGCACGTCGAATCCGCCGGACACCTGCGCGCGCTCGAACAGGCACTCGGCGAATTCGAGGCCGGCCGGCCGGGAGGACTCGAAGCCTTCGCTGCCGCCGCGGATCGGCATGCCGACGAAGCCTGGCAGCACATGGCACTGGAAGAACGCGTCGTGATCCCGCTGGCCAAGCAGTTTCTGACGGTCGACGACTGGGTGGAGATCGCCCGCGCCTTTGGCGAGAACGGCGATCCGCGCTTCGGCGCGGAACCCGATCACGAGTTCCGCAATCTCTTCACGCGCATCGTCAATCTCGCCCCGCCGCCGATCGGCGTGGGGCCACCGCTGTAATTCCCGCGAGGAAGATCAATGGCCCGCCAGCGATGCGAGTCGCTGGCCACAGCCCCCGCCATTGATTTCACCCGGGGTCCTTTGCAGGAAGCAGGTAAGCAGGCTGGAAGCGGCGCAGATCGCCCACAAGACGAGGAATCCGACGGAGTAGGTGGCGATGGTCGAGAAATGCACCGGTTCGCCAAAGAGGTAGAGTTCCCGCGGGTCGATCAGCGTAAAGAAAATGCCTTCCGCCACGCCCGCCACGATGAATGACGGCCAAAGCACCACAAGCAGTCGCTGCATGCTGTTCCTCCGTTGAATGAGCTTGCGCCGGCGGCGCCGACGACCTCTTGCCGGGTCGTCGGCGCCGCGGTCGCTATCGCGGCTCCGAACTACTTGGCCTGCTTGGCATCTTCCTCCATGTGCTTCCTGGCGAAGCCATAGAGATAAACCGCCATCGCGATGACAAACGCGATCACAAACAGACTCATCAGGCCAAAATCAGAACTGAACAACAGTTGCCATGCCATGGTCGTGCTCCTTTCTTACGGTTGACGGGAATCCTCTGGCGTGCCGCCGATCGTCACCTCGCCGGCGGCGGGCAGAACGACATTGCCGAGCAGGCGCCAGGTGCTGGTCTCGTCCTCGATGGACACCAGCCAATGGCCCGAGGCCGGCAGGCGGAAATTGACGGCGTAGCCGGCGCCGCCGCGCTCGAGCACATGGGTCTGGTCGAGGCCCGCCCGCGTCGGATGCGACACCATCACGACAAGGCGCGGCGGCGGGGTGAAATCCTTGGCGGCGGCCGTCAGCCGCAGCGACAGCGTCTCCGCCGTGACGCGGACGAAGGCGGTGAGTCCCAGGGTTCGCGCGCGCTCGCTGCGCGCGATGGTCTGGTCGACCTTCAGGCCCTTCTTGTAGTAGTCGTCGGTAACCAGGCCATCGCTGGTCGACACCGCCAGCCACGCCGTCACCAGCCCGGCGACGACGACGACGAAAGGGCCGATCATCAGCAGCCATGGCCACGGCTCCCGATACCAGGGCCCCGCGTCCCGCGCCGAAGTATTCACCGCCCGGCTCATTGCGGCATCAGGAAGGTGGCCTTTTCATGCACCGCCACCTTCTCGTCGTTTCGCGACTTGACATCGAAATAAATCACGTTGGAGCCTTTCTTGCCGGATTCCGGCGGTACGCGCACCTGCACCAGGATGCTCTTGTTCGACGCCGCGGCGACCTCGATGCCGCTGTCGCCGGCAATCTCGATCTTGTCCAGGCCGGTGACGCTCATGACGTAGTTCTGCGATTTCTCGGAAACGTTCATCACCTGCAGACGATAGAGGTTCTCGATCAGGCCGCCCTCGACCTCGCGCGCCAGCGTGGCGCGATCGCGGATGACATCCACGCGCAGCACCGGCTTGGTCGCCAGGCCCCATAGCCAGGCGGCGGTAATAGCCACGAGAATGGCGCTGTAGATCACCACGCGCGGCCGGATGATATGGCCGGCAATATCCTTCCAGCCCCAGTGCTGGGCGATGGCATTTTCCGTCGAGTAGCGGATCAGCCCCTTCGGGTAGTCCATCTTCTCCATCACCTGGTCGCAAGCGTCGATGCAGGCGGCGCAGCCGATGCACTCGTATTGCAGGCCCTGGCGGATGTCGATGCCGGTCGGGCAGACCTGGACGCAGATGCCGCAATCGACGCAGTCGCCCTTGCCTTGCGTTCTGTAATCGGATCCCTTCCTCCGCGTACCGCGCGGCTCGCCGCGCTCCTCGTCGTAGGTAATGACCAGGGTATCCGGGTCGAACATCACGCCCTGGAAGCGGGCGTAGGGACACATGTACTTGCACACCTGCTCGCGCAGATGTCCGGCGAAGGCGTAGGTGAAGGCGCCGTAGAACAGGACCCAGAAGGTTTCCCAGGGACCGAACGACAGCGTAAAGAGTTCGCTCGAAAGCGTCTTGATCGGCGTGAAGAAGCCGACGAAGGTGAAGCCGGTCCACAGCGCCACCGCCACCCAGGCGGCATAGCGGGAACCGCGCAGCAAGGCCTTGCGGGCGGACATTGGCGCCGCGTCGAGTTTCACGCGGGCATTGCGGTCGCCCTCGATCTTCTGCTCGATCCAGAGAAATATTTCCGTATAGACGGTCTGCGGGCAGGCATAGCCGCACCACAGGCGACCGCCGACGGCGGTGAACAGAAACAGGGCATAGGCCGAGATGATCAGCAGCACGGCCAGAAAGAAGACATCCTGCGGCCAGAAGATCAGGCCGAAGATGTAAAACTTGCGTTCGACGAGATCGAACAGGACGGACTGCCGACCGTTCCAGTTCAGCCACGGAAGCCCGTAGAACAACAGTTGGGTGAACCAGACCAGAGTCCAGCGCCAGTTGGCGAAAATTCCGCTGACGGCGCGAACCTGGATCTTCTTGTGGACTTCGAAAAGGACGACTTCTTGCGCTTGCTCGGTCGCCGCGTTGCTGCCGGAGGTTTCGATGGTCATGATGACGCTCAAATGATGTAACAGGGGTGAAGCCGCCCCCCGGCCCTCCTGCCGGGGAGCGTTTGCCGCATGCTACTACTTCTTGTCGGCGGCCATGCCTTCCGTGCCGGCCATGCCGGACATTCCTTCCGGCGCGGCGGCGGCCGCAGCGGGCTTGGCTTCGGCCTTGACGCCGCCGCCCAGACCCCAGACATAGGCGGTCAGCAGATGCACCTTGGCCGGGCCGAGGAACTCGCCGAACGCGGGCATCTGGTTCGTACGGCCCTTGGTGACGGTCTCCATCATGCTGGCTTCCTGCGAGCTATACAGCCAGACCTTGTCGGTCAGGTTTGGGTAGCCGGCATCGGCATTGCCCTTGCCATCCGGGCCATGACAGGCGGCGCAAGCCTGCGGGTACAGGTCCTTGCCGCGCTGGGCGCGAATCGAGTCGGACGACAGACCCGAGAGCGAGCGAACGTAATGCACGACATCCTTGACCTGTTCGCCATCCATGTCGGGCTTGGTGCCCTTCGGCGTCATCACACCCGTGCGGCCGGCGACGATGGTCTCCTTGATCTTGTCGGGCGCGCCGCCCCACAGCCAGTCGCCATCCTTGAGGTTGGGGAAGCTGGCAGTGCCGCCCGCGTCGGAACCGTGGCACTGCGCGCAGTAGGTGAGGAACAGGCGCTGGCCCATTTCCTTCGCTTCCGGATTGGCCGCCACGGCCACGATGTCCATCTTCAGGAACTGGTTGAACTTGGGCGCGTACTGCTCCTCCGCCTTCTTCATCTCGTCTTCATACTGGCCGCGCATGGTCCAGCCGAAGGTGCCGGCCATGTTGCCCAGACCCGGATACAGCACCACATACACCAGGCCGAAAATCACGGTGATGTAGAACATCCAGCGCCACCAGTTGGGCAGCGGGTTGCTGTACTCCTGCAAGGTCTCGTCCCAGACGTGGCCGGTCGTGTTGCCGGCACTGGTCTTGGCCTTGTCCTGAATCAACAGGAAAACGCCGCAACCGACAATGCTCGCCAGCGAAACTCCGATCACCCAGAAGTTCCAGAAGCCGCTGACGAAGTCGCTCGTGTTTTTGAAATCCATTTCGAATTCCTTTCAGTGATTCGTTTGACCGGCGCCGCGCCCAATGTCGGCGGGCTCGTCGTCATCCAGCGGAATGCGCGCGGCCGCCTCGTAGGCATCCTTGCGACGGCCGGAATAGGCCCACCAGACGATGCCGACGAACGCCAGGAACATCAGCACCGTGACAATGGAACGCAGATCGTTGATGTCCATGGCCGATTAACGGGTCTGCTTGAGTGCGAGGCCCATGCCCTGCAGGTAGGCGATCAGCGCGTCGAGTTCGGTCTTGCCCTCGATCGCCTTGGGTGCCTCGGCGATTTCCTTGTCGGAGTAAGGCACGCCCACCACGCGCAATGCCGCCATCTTGGCGCCGATGTTCGGCTCCTTGAGCGGACGGTCCAGCCAGTAGTAGGCCGGCATGTTCGATTCCGGCACCACGTCGCGCGGGTTCAGCAGGTGGATCTTGTGCCACTGATCGGAGTAACGACCGCCGACGCGGGCCAGATCCGGACCGGTGCGCTTGGAGCCCCACTGGAACGGATGGTCATAGACGAACTCGCCCGCCACCGAGTAGTGGCCATAGCGCTCGGTCTCGGCGCGGAACGGACGGATCATCTGCGAATGGCAGTTGTAGCAGCCTTCGCGGATGTAGATGTCGCGTCCGGCCAGGCGCACCGGGTCATAGGGCTTGACCAGTTCGTTGACCGGCTTGGTCGTCGAGGTCTGGAAGAAGAGCGGCACGATCTCGACGAGACCCGCGACACTCACCAGCAGAACGGTCAAGACGATCATCCATCCGACGTTCTTTTCGATTTGCTCATGCGTCAACATGATTTTCTAGCTCCTTGTGATTGAACGTGAGCTCAATGAGCGTGGGCCGGCTCGAGCACCGGCGCGTCGTTGACCGCGCGGCCGCCGGCCATGGTCATGAACATGTTGTAGGCCATGATCAGCATGCCGGTCAGGAACAACGTGCCGCCGACGACGCGGATGGTCCAGAACGGGTAGGAGGCCTTGACCGACTCGACGAAGGAGTAGGTCAGCGTGCCATCCACGTTGGTGGCGCGCCACATCAGACCCTGCATCACGCCGGAGATCCACAGCGCGGCGATGTAGAGCACGGTGCCCAGCGTCGCCAGCCAGAAATGCACGTTGATGAGCGAGGTCGAGTGCATCTCGGTCTTGCCGAAGACGCGCGGGATGATGTAGTAGGTGCAGCCGATCGCGATCATCGCCACCCAGCCCAGGGCGCCGGAGTGCACATGGCCGACGGTCCAGTCGGTGTAGTGCGACAGGGCGTTGACCGTCTTGATCGACATCATCGGGCCTTCGAAGGTCGACATGCCGTAGAAGGACAGCGAGGTGATCATGAACTTGAGGATCGGATCGTCGCGCAGCTTGTGCCAGGCGCCCGACAGGGTCATGATGCCGTTGATCATGCCGCCCCAGGAGGGTGCGAGCAGGATCAGCGAGAAGATCATGCCGAGCGACTGGGTCCAGTCGGGCAGCGCGGTGTAGTGCAGGTGGTGCGGGCCGGCCCACATGTAGGTGAAGACCAGGGCCCAGAAGTGCACCACCGACAGGCGGTAGGAATACACCGGGCGACCGGCCTGCTTCGGCACGAAGTAATACATCATGCCGAGGAAGCCCGCGGTCAGGAAGAAGCCCACCGCGTTATGACCGTACCACCACTGCACCATGGCGTCCTGCACGCCGGCGTAGGCGGAGTAGGACTTGGGCGTGAGCATGCCCTCGGCGAAGACCGGGATCTCGGCGCTATTGACCAGGTGCAGCACGGCCACGGTCAGGATGAAGCCGCCGAAGAACCAGTTCGACACATAGATGTGCGGGGTCTTGCGCTTCATCAGCGTGCCGAAGAACACCACGGCGTAGGAAACCCAGACGACGGTGATGAGGATGTCGATCGGCCACTCGAGCTCGGCGTATTCCTTGCCCGAGGTGAAACCGAGCGGCAGGGACAGCGCGGCGAGCACGATGATCAACTGCCAGCCCCAGAAGGTGAAGGCGGCCAGACCCGGCGCGAACAGCGTCGCGTGGGAGGTGCGCTGCACCGAATAGTAGGAGGTGGCGAACAGCGCGCAACCGCCGAAAGCGAAAATTACCGCGTTGGTGTGGAGGGGACGCAGTCGGCCGTAACTCAGCCATTCAACGACATTCAGCTCCGGCCAGACGAGTTGAGCGGCAATGATTACGCCGACCAACATACCCACGATGCCCCAAATTACGGTCATCACGGCGAACTGGCGCACGACTTTGTAGTTGTAAGTCGCTTGCGATTGCATGATGTAATCACCTCATAGACTAAAAAAATCATTAACTTAAGTACCTATACCACTACCCATGGTATAGGTACTAAGTCGCCCGAAGCGCAGAATATACCCGAGAGCGGGCCAGATTATTGATGCGCGTCAATAAATCTCTCGTATCGGAAATTGAATCCACGGACCAAGACAGCTACCGAGCCGTCAATCGCCAGGAAATCCGGCCTCGGGAATGTGGGAAAACCGGCAAAAAAAAAGGGTGCGCTTACAGCGCACCCCCCAACCCCAACAGAGAGACTAACCGTTGCCGGACTGTTGCCGTACCCCTTGGCCGCAGCCCGAATTCCTTGGTCGCCAGTATGGACATCGGGCCTTCCGCGATCTTTGATCTGGATCAACATGACGAAAATATTTCACTGCGGAGGGGATTTATCCTTCGCCGTCCCGGCTGCGGGGTTGTCACACGCCCGATCGTCATCCATGAGGATGCGGTAACCCGGCCCGTCGAGGTCGTCGAACTGCCCGCTCTTGAGCGACCACCAGAAACCGGCGCCGATCGCGAACACCAGCACGACGGAAAGCGGCACCAGCAGATACAGAATGTCCATGCCGTCCATCGGTCATCCACTCATTTTGCGGTTTTGCCCTGCAGACGCAGGGCATTCATCACCACCAGCAGCGAACTGGCCGACATGCCGATGCCGGCCATCCACGGCGTGACCCACCCCGCCATGGCCAGCGGAATGGCCAGCACATTGTAGGCGAAGGCCCAGGCCAGATTCTGGCGGATCACGCGCAGCGTGCGCCGCGCCAGCGCGATGCCCTGCGCCAATTGCACGGGCGCGTCGGACAGCAGCACCACGTCGGCCTGGCCGCGGGCGAGTTCCGTGCCGCTACCCATGGCGATCGAGACATGCGCCTGGGCCAGCACCGGCGCATCGTTGACCCCGTCGCCCACCATTGCCACGACGGCGCCGCCATCCTGCAGCGCCTTGATCGCGGCGTGCTTATCTTCCGGCGTCATCGCGCCGCGCGCCTCGGCGATGCCGAGACCCGCAGCCATCTTCGCCACCGCCCCCGGCGCATCGCCGCTCAGCATGGAGACCTCGAAGCCCTGCTCGAGCAAGGCCGCAATCGCGGCGGCTGAACCGGCGCGCGCCGCATCCTCCAGGCGGAACAGGGCGATCCAGCCGGCCGCGTCGCCCAGCGCCACCACCGTGGCGCCCTCCTCCGCCCAGGCGGTGGCCTCGCCCGGCTCGGGCCGACCATGCAACTCCGCGACATAGGCCAGCGTGCCGATGCGCAGCACGCGGCCGTCGATTTTCCCCTCGACACCGCGCCCGGTGCGCGCCAGCAGTTCGCTCACCGCAGGTGATGAAAAAGTCGGCGCTGGCGGTACGGCGGCGGCCTCGCGCAACGCACGACCAATGGGGTGTTCCGACCCGGCTTCCAGCGCTGCGGCCAGCGCCCGCGCCTCGGCGACATCCTGCGTTCCCAGGGCGAGCATGTCCATCACCCGCGGCCGCCCCTCGGTCAGCGTGCCGGTCTTGTCGAACACGATATGCGTCGCCCGCGCCAGAGTCTCGATGGCATGGCCGCGCGTCACCAGCACGCCGTGGCGCGCCATCGCCCCCGTGGCCACGGTCAGCGCCGCCGGCGTCGCCAGCGACAGCGCGCAGGGGCAGCTCACCACCAGCACGGCGACGAACACCCACAGCGCGCGCGAAGCATCGATGTTCCACCAGACCACCGCCGTCACCACCGCCAGGATCAGCAAGGTCACCACGAAGCGCGCCGCGATGCGATCGGCCATTACCACCATGCGCGGCTTCTCGGCGGCGGCGCGCTCCATTAGGCGCTGGATGGTGGCCAGCCGCGTGCCCTCGCCCACCTTGTCGACGCGCAGCACCAGCGGGCTGGCCACATTGACGCTGCCGCCGACCACCGCCGCCCCGACAAATTTCGCCACCGGCCGGCTCTCGCCCGTCAGCAGCGACTCGTCGGCGCTGCTCTCCCCCGCCAGCACCGTGCCATCCACCGGAATCACCTCGCCCGGCTTCACCAACACCGTGTCGCCAACGCCGACTTCCGCCACGGGAATACGCTCGGCCTCCATCTCCGGGTAGCGCGGTAGCCGCGAGCAGAAGGCCGGGATGGCGCGCGCCAGCGCCTCGATACCGCGCACCGCCTTCTGTCGCGCCATCATTTCCAGATAGCGTCCCGACAGCAGGAAGAACACGAACATCGTCACCGAGTCGAAATACACCTCGCCGGCGGCGATCAGCGTCGCCCAGGTGCTCGCGGCGAAGGCCGCGCCCACGCCCAGCGCCACCGGCACGTCCATGCCGACGCGCCCGAGCTTCAGGTCGCGCCAAGCCGAAACGAAAAACGGCGCCGCCGAATACAAAATCACCGGCAGCGTCAGCACGAAGCTGGCCCAGCGCATCAGCTGCTCGATCTCCGGCGTCATGTCGCCCCCGGCCAGATACACCGGCACGGCATACATCATCACCTGCATCATGCCGAAGCCGGCGACGAACAGCCGCCACAACGCCGCGCGACGTTCCTTCCGCGCCAGTTGCTCCGAGCGCAGCGTGTCGTAGGGGTGGGCGCGATAGCCGATCGCCGCGATGGCCGCGAGAATTTGCGACAGTTTGATCCGCCGCTCGTCCCAGCGCACCCGCGCGCGGCGCGTGGCGTAATTGATGTCGACGGCTGTAACGCCTTCTTGCCGCGCGATATGCGCCTCGTTGAGCCAGACGCAGGCGGAACAAGTGATGCCTTCGAGAATCAGCGCCGCCTCGCGCTCATGCTCGCCGACCGGACGCACGAAATTCTTCTGCACCTCCGGATGGTCGAAAAGACCGAGCTCCTGCAATTCCATCGGCATAGCCTCGCGCGGACTTTCCGGCAGCGCGTCGCGGTGGCGGTAATACTCGGTCAGATTGTTGGCGACGATGGCCCGCGCCACGGCCTGGCAGCCGGCGCAGCACATCTCGCGCGGCGCGCCGTCGATCTCGACGGAAAGATCCGCCCCGGACGGGACCGGCAGCCCGCAGTGATAACAGTTAGCCTGTGACAAGTGTCAAACCACCACCAACTCAACCCGCCGGCCCAGCGCATGCAAAGCTCGCTCCAATGCCGGAACCTTGGTGCCATGCTTCGGATCGAGCATCCGCCGCGCTTCTTTCTCGTCCAGACCCAGCCGACGCGCAAGCTCGGCCTTCGAGACATTCTGCTCGCGCATCGAGACATAGAGCGCCGCCTTCATCGCCGTCCCCACCGGCAGGGCAGCAGGGTGCTCGCCACGTTTCTTTGCAGACGGGACGGGAATGTCCAGTCCGTCCTCAATCCGCATCTCGATGGCGGCTTCCAGGGCACCCTCGGCCTCGCTGATGGCATCCTCGATGGCTTCTCCCTGAGTCACAACTTCCGGGACATCGCGGCAGGTCACGACGTAGCCGCCATCCGCTTCGTCGGGTGTGAGGATTACGGGGTAAGTGAATCGCTGCATGGCTGACTCCTAAGTCAAATCCTTGTCCGTCAGGCCCAATTGCTTGAGCATGCCGTGGTACGTACTGGTCTTGAGTTCATCTTTGAGATTGCGCACCGTGGTTCGCTTGTCGCCGTACTTCAGTACACCATGCGAACCCTTTCCCTTTTCCGGGTGCCATGAGCAGGCGACAGCCTTTTCTTTCGCCAACTTCCGAATCCTCTTGAGAAACTCGCTACCTTTCATGGGTCACAGTATCGGACATTATTGACCGATTCGCAAGTTGGGCGGATCCTACTTCGGCTGCATGCGGATTGCCCCGTCGAGGCGGATCACCTCGCCGTTGAGATAGGGATTCTCGACGATCTGCCGCACCAGCATGGCGAATTCATCGGGCTTCCCCAGCCGCGGGGGGAACGGCACCATCCTGCCCAGTGCTTCCTGCACCTCCGCCGGCATCCCGGTCAGCATCGGCGTCTCGAAAATCCCCGGCGCGATGGTCATCACGCGGATGCCCGAGCGCGCCAGATCGCGCGCGATCGGCAGCGTCATGCCGGCGATACCCGCCTTGGAGGCCGCGTAGGCCGCCTGCCCCATCTGCCCATCGTAAGCCGCCACCGAAGCCGTATTGACGATCACGCCGCGCTCGCCGTCCGCATTGGGCTCGTTCTTCGCCATCGCCTCCGCCGCCAGCCGGATCATGTTGAACGTGCCGACCAGATTCACGTCGATCACGCGGCGAAAAGACTCCAGCGCATGAGCGCCGTCCTTGCCCGCGGTCTTCTCGGCGTGGACGATGCCGGCGCAATTGACCAGGCCATGCAGGCCGCCGAATTCCGCCACCGCCCGGTCAACCGCTACCTTTGCGCTCGGCTCATCCGCGACATTGGTGGCAACGAAGCGCACTGCCGCACCCAGTTCAGCGGCCAGCGCCTCGCCGGCCGCCGCATTCATGTCGGCGATCACCACCCGGGCGCCCTGCCCGGCCAGCAGCCGCGCCGCCGCCGCGCCAAGTCCCGAGGCGCCGCCGGTAACGATGAAAATGCCCTGACCGATCCGCATGGCTTGCTCCGCAATCAAGCGGTCGCCAGTTCCCCGGCCGCTTTCTTGCGCGATGCCCGGCGCGGCTTGGCGGCGACAGCCGGCGTGGCGTGAAGCTTGATCCCGAGGGCTCGGATAACTTTCAGCACCGTCGAAAGCTCGGGATTGCCTGATGACGAGAGCGCACGGTAAAGCCCCTCGCGAGTGAGGCCGGTATCGCGGGCAAGTTGTGTCATGCCGCGAGCCCGGGCGATGTCATTCAGCGCGGCACGGATCAGGCTACCGTCGCCCGGGTCTTCATCAAGGCATGCATCGAGGTAGAGCGCCATGTCCACCTCGGTTTCGAGGTAGTCCGCCGCATCCCAACGAGTGAATTTCTCGGCCATGTTCAGTCGCTCCATTCCTTGGCAATCTTGATCGCCGCCTTAATGTCGACATCCTGCGTGCTCTTGTCTCCACCAGCCAGCAACACCACTAACACCGATCCACGCTGCATGAAGTAGATGCGATAGCCGGGACCGTGGTCGATCCGCATCTCGCTCACACCTTCCCGCGCCGGCTTCACGTCGCCGAAGTGGCCGGATTCCTCAACACGTCGAATCCGGGCATTGATGCGGACTCGTGCCTGCCGATCCTTCAGCTTGCGGAACCACTGCTCGTAGGTGTCGCTCTTGCGGATTTCAAGCATGGACAAAGTGTAATCCATGATTTACGGACATTCAAGGAAGAAAGCCCCGGCTGGAGCCGGCACGGTGGCCGCGTATCAGGGAGTGACCGAAGCACTCCCGAGGCCAGGGATTGGGCTACTCATCCGACACGACACTGGCATGCGGTCATGAATCGGCGCCATGAAAAAGTCGGCGCCGGCGGGACGGCGGGCGCACCATGGCGTAACTCCTGCCCCAAAAAACAAGGGCCTGCATCTCTGCAAGCCCTTGGTATCACTGGTGCTGCCGGCCGGAATCGAACTGGCGACCTACTGATTACGAAACGGCCTATCTCATTGATTAACAACAACTAACAACAAGCCAACGCAGTCACGGCACACCTTTCCGGCCATCAGCTTGTTTTGCATCGCTGCGGATTATTGCAGTTATTTGCCTCGCAGTGTGCCGCTATTGTGCCGCCGCCAAAATGTGCCGCCAAATATTCACTTGGATTGTGCGTTTTGCATAACAACAAAGGTTGCCAAAGGCATACCTTGTGACGGCGGGGCTTTCAGGCCAGCGCCATCTTTATTTCCATCTGTTGCGCAGCCACTTTTCCATTCCGCCCCACAGATTTCCATGTCGAATCACTGCCACCGCGTGCCGTGCCACCACCACCGACTTTCGCCGCCTACCACTTGGCAGGCTTGGTTATCGCCGTTCCTGCAATCGGGTCTGGCAATTGAGATGCAGCAAGGTCAGCAGGGCGTATATCAATTTGCCGATGGCTCCAGCTTCGCAACACGGCCAGCGGTTTTCTGGCGGGTGCTCCCGGCGTGTAGAGAATGACGCGCTTCTTCTGGTGCTGCTTCGCAATCTTCAAGGCTCGGGCAAGGTCGCCGTCATTCGAGACAACGGCCGCGCAATCGAACGCCCCCAGCCACGCATCATTCACCAACTCGACGGCCAGATTGACATCCGAACCTTTTTCCTCGGCCTGGATAATCTCCACGATACGCGACGGGTCGGCCTTGAGCGGTGCGCGTTTATTCTTGATGAGGAAGTGGCCCTCGATGATTTCCATCGCCGCGCCAGAGTGTGCGCGTAGCGCCCGCAAATAAACATCCTGCCGCTTGGGTGCATCGGGGTCATTGGGCAGCGGTGAAACCTTGGCCGTGAAATACTTGACCTTGACCAGAGTGCATTCCCTGGGAAGTGTCTTGCGGAAGTATCCCGCCAAGTCCAACCACTTGAACGGGGTGCCCTTCAAGCTGCCGTAGTAGAGATTGAAGCCGTCCACATAGACAATGGTTCTCAATGTCATCCCCGGAAAAAGCAAAGCCCCCTTGCGGAGGCTCTGCACCCCACGGGCGAAGCCGTGAGGGAAGTAGTCGGGGAATTATGGGCCAAGGGTCGTCGCCGGTCAATTTTGATTTCCGGCCAACCACCGGCGCAATTCATTGACTCAGGTAGCTCGATTGCGTCCCATGCCGCTCAGTCACGGTGCTCGCACCAGATGCGATTCTAAATTAACGCCATGACTCTATTGTGTTTTTCAACGCCACGAAGGCAAGCGGCACAGACACCAGCAAAAAAACATCTGTTATCCACGGGCTACGAGGGCAAGTGTGCCGCGCGGCACAGAGCGACAACCATCAAGGTAGTGCCGCCGATTCAAATGGGGGATTGTGTTGCCGATTACCGGCCCGCACTGTGCCGCTAGTGTGCCAAAAGGAAAGCCCCCGGAGGCTTGAAAACCTGCGAGGGCTTGGTATCACTGGTGCTGCCGGCCGGAATCGAACTGGCGACCTACTGATTACGAATCAGTTGCTCTACCAACTGAGCTACGGCAGCGAAGGGGGCGGATTATAAACTCAGTCGGGTTCACCGGCCAAACAGAATCACCCTGACGAAGTCCGCACATGACGTCCATCGGCCAATTTTTGCCGCTGGTCGGCACGGACTGGCGGCGCGAACGGCATAATGCAAGACTTCGACACAAGAAAAGGAGCACTCCGCCATGGCCCATCGCGTCTCCGCCAATCAACTGTCCGACCGCATTTCGCGCGGTTTCACCCTGATCGAATTGATGATCGTGGTCGTGATTATCGGCATTCTTGCCGCGATTGCGATCCCGAACTACAACGATTATGTGCGCAATGCAAAAATGGCCGAAGCAACCGCCACTCTGCTTCAGTATCGGACCTTTATGGAGCAGTATTATCAGGACATGCGGGGCTATGGCGTAACGGCACAGACAGCTTGCGGCGTGCCGCCAACCGATGCGCGAATCGCCAACCTGAACTTGAGATACTTCACCCCGACTTGCGCGGTTCCAAACACCGCGACTCCCGGCTTGCCGCAGACGTACCTGATCACGATGACGGGAATCTCGGACCTTAGCTGCCATGTTTTTACCATTACCGAGCAAAACACCCGCCGGTATTCCTATAACGCGGGAGCGGCCGTTGCATGGCCAAGCAGCATTGCTAGATGCCCATAAGCATGAAAGCATTCCAGCGTGGCGCAGTCTCCGGGTTCAGCCTGGTCGAGGTAATGATCGGGATCGTGATATTCGGGATTCTGCTCTCGCTGGGCTTGCCGGCGTTTTCGCGGTTGATCGCGGACATGCGATTGCGCAATCAGGCGGAATATGTCCTGTCGGGCCTGCAACTGGCGAAAGGTGAAGCCTTGAAACGGAATGCGACGATACGGTTTCAACTGGTTTCCACTCTGGACACGAACTGCGCCATTGCGGCCAGCAGCAATTTGTGGCTGGTAAGTCATGGCAACCCGACATCCGACTGCGACCTCGCCGAATCCATGCAGAACGCCGATACCACCGGCAACAGACCTTACGGCACCCCCCCCGTCCTGTTGATCAAAGGTTCGCAAGAGCAGCAAACGACTGCTCAAACGACAATTGCCGTGGCAGCCACCAATGTCACAACGGCGGATCGGATAGCATGTTTCACTGGAACAGGCCGCTTGAGTCGGATATGGAACGATAGCGCCATCCCGACTGCACCGGAAATAGCGGGCGGTTGCTCGGCTTCGATGAACCCGGCGACAACAGCCGCGCCATCGGTCACCATCGACATCACGGACCCCACGTCGGGAACCTGCTTCACGGATGCTCCGACGCCTTCGACGGGGACGGTACGCTGTCAGCGCATCATGGTTTCTCCGGCCGGCGAAATCCGTATGTGCGATCCGGGCTTGTCGGCGGCCAAGCATCCCAACGATCCGAGAGTCTGTTCATGAGCCGCTTTATCAGAAAATCCCGGCCACCGTCGCTTCCTCGTTCCCGGAAAGCACAAATCGGCTCGATGCTGATCGAAGCTCTGGTGGCCGCCATTATTTTTGCCGTCGGCATTCTGGCGCTGATCAAGTTGCAGGCTGAAGGAATTCGCCAGACCACCGAGTCCAAGGTGCGCTCCGATGCCAGCTACCTGGCCGACAAGGTGTTGGGCGACCTGGCGGGGCAAGACCTGCAGACGGGCGCCCAGGCGGCATCCACCGCGATCACGGGCTTCAACGGCACCTACACCGCGACAGCCGCGCCGGCGACTCCCGATGCCGCCGTATCCGGATCCTGGCAGGCCATGCTTGCCCGAACCCTGCCACTGGGCACGCTCAACGTGGCCGTCGAGTCGTCCGCCGATCCGATGAACGCGGCCAATCAAGTTCGAGCCGCGACTGTCACCGTCACCTGGAGCGTCGCCAACGGCGGCACGCGGACTTTTTCACAAGTCAGCCGTCTGGTGGACTAAACATGCTCTGGGCCCATTCCCTCCCCCGGCGAACGCATTCGGGTTTCACCCTGGTGGAAATCCTGGTCGCCCTGGCCATCGGCATGATTACGGTGCTGGTCATCATGCAAGCCACCACCGCGACGGAAGCACAGCGCCGGCAGACATCCAGCGGCAGCAGCGCGGACGCGGCGGGGTCGATAGCGCTACAGACGATTCAGCGCGCCATTTATGGCGCCGGTGCCGGGATGACCGGCGACAGCAACAACATCTTCAACATCTGCTATGGCGCCACCGTCGATGCGTCGAACACCGCAGCCGGGGCACCGGGCGCCATTGCGCTTCCCGCGAACTCTTTCGCGCCGATCAGGATATGGGATGCGGCGGCGCCGCCCGCGCACCTGAATGCCGCGGGCTTCGATGCGAATACCGACATCGTTCAAATTATCGGCGGGGGATCGGACTTTTTCTTCGGTCGGGGAATTACGGTCGGCGTCTGGCCCGATCCGCTGAATTTTTCACATACTGTCGTCGGTACCCTCGCCGACCGCTGGGACGAGACATGGTTCGCCATAGCCGGATTCCATGCCGGCGATCTCGCCATCGTTGTGCAGGCTGGCGCGAATTGCCGTATCTCCCAGATCACCTCATTGTCGAACCAAGGACAGAACGTATCGGGAGAAGCGGGGTGCGATGCGCCAATCGCGAACACGGCATCCACCGCGGCACAAATTCGGCACACAACCGGAACCTTCCGTAATTTCTACAACGCCTGTCAGCAGGAAACGTCCAACTGGAACGGAGGCACGGCGTTTGCGGGGACGGGCGGACTCCTCTACAGCCTCGGGCCGCCGGATCGCTTCTCCATGCGTGCCTACGCGATCCGCGGCGGGCGGTTGACCGTCTGCGCGCCGCTTTACCAGAACTGCACCGCCGCGGCCAGTTGGGAGGTCTTTGGCGACGGCATCGTCTCATTGAAGGCCCAATATGGCTTCGATGCCGACAACAACCAGGTTGTTGCCGCCGGAGAATGGACCCGGACGACGCCGACCGCCAACTGGGATCGCCTCAAGTCGTTCCGCCTGGTGCTGGTGGCCAGGAACAAGCAAATGGAGCGCGATGCGATAGCGACGGCGGATTGCGCGCCGCCGTGGGCGGGATTCACCGCGGCCGATGCCACCTGCGTCGGCGCGGTCGGCGCGGCGCAGGTGTTTCTGGCCACCGGCGACGATGGGGCCAACTGGAATCGTTACCGCTACAAGATTTTCGAGACCACCGTGCCCTTGCGCAATATGTACTGGAGCAACTGAGCAAAACAGCGAGCCCCTCCATGACGACTTTCCGCACGCTGCCCCGCAAGACCCTTCCCTCCGCTGCCGGCCCCCGACGGCAGGAGGGTATCGTCCTGTTCATCGCCCTGATTGCCCTCGTCGTGCTGTCCCTGGCGGGTATCGGCTTCATGCGATCGGTCGATACCGCCTCGGTCCTGGCGGGCAACCTGGCCTTCAACCGCGCTTCGGTCGCCATTTCCGACTCGGGCATGGAAGAGGCGCGCGTGCAGTTGGCGACACTCGACAATGCAATAACTTCGGGGCGTTGCTCGCTTACCGCCCCCGCATCCTGTCTGTGGATGAACGGCTCCGACATGACCGCAGGAAGGGCGCCGACGGGCGGGACTCCGCCAGCCAATGGCTATTTTGCCTGGGCAGACCCAACGTTCAACTATCGAACGTTCAACTGGGGCAATGCCACCAACAGCGACAACATGACGTATCAGTTCAATGCCGCCGTCGCCAGTTGGACCGCCGCCCAGGCAGCCGCATTGATTGGCTACGATATCCGTTACGTCATACACAGAATGTGCGAGTTTCCCTGGAGTTCGACGGACGCCACGAAAGGCGACCCGGCCAGTTCCAACTGCATGACCACCGCCAGCACGGGGGGGCAGTCCCAAGGGTCCATCACGGTGTCAAGCAACCAGACGCAGACCGCCGCTTCCGTTCCCTTGTACCGCATCACCATCCGCGTCATGGGGCCGCGCAATAGCGTTGCCTACGTGCAAGTCTGGTCAAGCTGATAGCAAAGGATACAGCCATGTCCACCCATGCCGATAATCACCGCCGATTCTCGTTTAGTTCAAGACAGTGGAAGTCCCGCCTGTTGGCACTGTGCATGGCAACCACGCTACTTTCACCGCTTGACGAGGCACAGGCGGCGGCGACCGTCAATCTCGCGCAGGAACCTCTGTTCAGCGCCAGTACAACGTCGGTCTATCCCAATCTGATGTTCCTGCTCGATTCGTCGGGCAGCATGGGCTGGGACTACGTCCCCGACTATGTCAATGCTTACTGGGTCACCTCGGGCGGCGAACCCAGTTGTTTCGATTCCGGCTCCACCACCAACAATTCCATCGCGGATGCTCGGCAGAACTGCTATGTGGGCGATCCGCCGTTCATGAGCCCGGAATTCAACCTGATTTATTACAACGCGGACTACACCTACCAGCCGGGCTGGAACGGAACCCTGGCGACGCCGGCGGCTTACCCGGCACAGACCATTACCGGCACGACCCTTGACCCCTATGGTCAGCAAAAAAACACCCAGCTAAACAATGGCAACACCGGAACCACGCTTGATCTCACCGCCAATTACCCCGACCGGCGCTGGTGCGTGAAGTCGGGACTGGCAATCGACCAGACAGCGGCCTGGATCCCGGTGACCAGCGTCACCACGTCGTCGACCATCAGCGCGCTGAAAGTCGGCACAACCAACGTGCTATCGGGCACCACCACCGCAGCCTCGACCAAGGCCACCGTCGCCGCCAACCTGGCCGCCAGAGTCCTCTACGCGGGTTACTCGATGCGATACGATACCAACGCCACCGGATTCTGGCTGATCGGCCCCGCCGGAACGACGGGGACGCCAACCGTCACGGTGGCCAGCGGCAACGCCGTGCTGACGCCGGCGGCTTTCGGCGCGGCCTGCGTGGCCAACACCGCGGGCTATGACTACCCCAACGACACCTACCGCTATCTACCCGGTTCCGGCGGCACCGCTGCCTCCGCCCGCTCCACCGGCGTGCCCGCCGCCACGGGCAACCACGCCCTGGGCGCCCCCTATTACTGGCGCGTCATTCCCACCGAGTATTGCAGCGACGTGGCGAAAACCACTTGCGTCGACTGGACGGCAGCCAACGCCGTGGTCAGCGGCACGACCTACTCGACATCCAAGTATTGCGCCGACACGGCGCGGACTTTCGCGTCCTGCCTGACAACCCAGGACTCGGCCCATCGCTACCCGGCGAAATGCAGCGCCAGCGCCTGCGTGGAACCCGGACAGGGCGGAACCTACATCTATGCCGCTCCGACACGATTCTGCAAGCCGGACACGACCAACCCGCAGACGGACCCGCTCATCAACTGTCAGGGCGCCTACAACTCGGTTACCGGGCATGTCGTGCCCAAGTTTCTCGGTTATGTCATTCCGGCCGCGGGCGACAATGCCTATGGACTCATTACCATTGGGTCGGTTATTCCCGGACAGCAGATCACCGGAATCACCATCACCGGCAGCGCCACCAACCTCCTGACCAGCACCTATACGGTTCCGATCGGGGCGACACCGAGTTCGGTGGCAACCGCATTGTCGGCCGCGATTTCCGCCGGCTACCTGCTGGACGGCGTCCGTGCCATCACCAGGACGGCGCAGGGCAATGTCGTGCGGATCAGCAGCGCCGTGATCGGAACCCTCGACAACGACAAGGTCATCACCGTCACCGGCCCGGCTTGGGTCACCAACGGTAGCCCGGCAACGGCCACCATCACCGTGGGCAGCGGAGCCGCGGGCGCATTCGACTATCGCCTTGGGCCGGTGTGCGTCGGCACCGTGGCCGGCACCTTCCCCACCCAGACATGCAGTGGGTCGATCATTTCGAACAACACGGATGCCCTGGCCGTCGATCTCTCGACCCCCGGCGGACTGGCTTCCGCGGCCACCTCGATCGCCAACTCGATCAACAATGCGGCGATTGCGGGTTACACGGCGACCGCGGCGACCGCTGTGGTGACGATCACCGCGGGAACGGCCGGAGTGAATACCACCCCGGTCAACATCATGGCCTCGTCGCTGGGAGCAGGGTTTGCCGCTGGAACGATCTCGGTCTATGGCACCACGGTCGGAACCCTGCCCTACATCGTCAACTCGATCGCGGCGGGTGCAACGACCATCAGCACCGGCGCGGTTAACGGAAGCTGGGACCTCACAACCTCGGGCGGGCAAGCCTCCGCCGCAACCGCCATCGCGGCGGTGATCGGCAATGGCTATTCCGCCACTTCCAGTGGCGGCGTGGTGACCATTACCGCCAACACCGCGGGCACGGCGGGCAACGGCGCCCTGGCGGTGACCAGCACCGGCACCGCCGCGGCGGGGTCCATTACGGTCAGCACGGGCAGTGCCGGGGTGCGCAATTACAGCATCAGTTCGATCACCGTCGGCAGCACGACCGTGGCCAGCAACATCGGCATCCAGGCGGACACCAGCACGTCCGCTGGCCGGAACGCCGCCGCGACGGCGATCAAGAACGCCATCGGCAATGGCTATGTCGGTTCCTGCACCGGAGGAGCCACCTGTACCGTCAGTACCGTGATCGTGACCGCGACGACCCCCGGCGCCGTGGGCAATGGGGCGATTGCGGTGACTTCCGCCTCGGTGTTGGCGCCCACCACCAGAACCCTTACGGTATCCAACGGCGGCACATCGACGGACGTCAGCCGCATTTCCATGTCCGGGTGTACCGATTCCACCTTGAACAAGACGATCGGCTTCGGCATCCTCGCTGGCGACCCCGCCGCGTCGACCCTGACAGCCACCGTGGCGGGCAATATCCGCGCCAAGACGCCGGTGGCCGCCGGCCTCGTCATGGGAGGCTCGCTCAGCACCGTCACCTTCGCCCCCGCCGCGGGTTACGGCTCGCGCCTCAACGGCTGCACCCTTGCGGTGGTGGCCACCGGTGGCATGATCTTTACCTTCACGCCCTCGAACGCCTTTACCGCCCGGGATGCCTTCGCCACCACCAAGGTCGACGTCGCCGGCGGCAAGGAGGCCGTCCCGACCACCCTGAGCGGCATCAGTGGTGGCACCAACCTGCTGGCGCTGCCCTACACCGCCACGGCATTCGCCGGCGGCGTCAATGCCACCGGGCCGGTGACCACCACGACCGAGAACTTCACGGGAGGCAGCGATGCCGGCAGCGAGCGCCGCGCCGATATCGGCAGCTTCAAGCGCTGCGACATTACCAGCACGGCCGATTGCGCCGGCCTCGGCGCCGGGCGGTTCCCGCGCACGGCGACACGCACGGACTGCACGGCAAGCACCGGCTGGTGCACCTACGATGAGGAGAAGGTCAACTTCGCCAACTGGTATGCCTTCAACCGCACCCGCATGCAAGCCATGAAGACCGGGGCGGGCCTGGCATTTTCCGGCATCGGCTCGACCTATCGCGTGGGCTTCTCGAGCATTCAGACAGACTCGACCGGCGACACCGACTTCCTGGCGGTAAGCGACTTCTCGACCGCGCAGAAGCAGAGCTGGTACACGAAGTTCTATGCCAAGCTGCCGAGTTCGGGAACACCCTTGCGCAGCGCCCTGGCGCGTATCGGCCAGATGTTCGCCCACAAGGGCGACCTGGCCGGAGGCGACCCGGTGCAGTACTCGTGCCAGCAGAACTTTGTGCTGATGACGACGGACGGCTACTGGAATACCGATGCTTGCGGCTACGTAAACCAGGTCGACAATGCGACGGATATCGGCCAGCAGGATGGCGCGCCGACGCTGACCCAACTGCAAGTCGCCAACGAAATGTGGGACGGCGACCTGGGCGGCGCCTGCCTCAACAGCAGTGACGGGCCCTCATCCACCGCGACACTGGCGGACGTGGCGTACTACTACGCCCATACCGATCTGAGAACCAGCACTCTCGCCAACTGCGCCAATGGCTTGCTGGGCGCCGCTCAGGATGTGTGCAAGAACAACGTCCCGCATGTCAATGCCAGCGAGCCGGTCTACCAGCACATGAGCACTTTTACGCTGGGGCTGGGCGTCAGCGGCACGCTGCGTTACCAGAGCGATTACGATACGGCGGGGAGCGGAGACTTCTACGATATCAAGCACAAGACCAAGAAGTGGCCGCAAGTGACCGCGGGGAGCCAAACCACGGTCGATGACTTGTGGCACGCCGCCGTCAATGGCTTCGGCAAGTATTTCAGCGCCAGCAACCCGACCATTCTCAAGCAGAACCTGGACGACGCGCTATCCACCATCAAGTCGTCGGTGGGTTCGGGAGCGGCGGCGGCAACCAGCGCGCAGGCCCTGACGACCCAGACGCAGAACTACGCGTATGTCGCTTCTTACCAGACGGTCTACTGGTACGGCAATCTGGAAGCCCGGGCCATCAACGCCACCACCGCCCAGGTCAGCCCCTCGGCGACCTGGTGCATAACCGATGTCCTGGCCGACTTGAGCACGGGCGCCACCGCGTGCGCCGGCAAGCTGAAGACTCAAGTGGCCGCCAGCACGGACACGCGCAACATTTACCTCTTCGACTCGGTCAATGCGTTCGGCAACCAGTTGCGCTCATTCACCCATGGCAACCTGACCGCCGCCGAACAAGCCTACTTCAACCCCTGTACGCCCACCGCACCGCTCACGGCCTTGAGCCAGTGCGGGCTATATTCCCTCGCCACGATGACCGGCACGACAGCGACTTCACTGGTCAATTATTTGCGCGGACAGACCGGGCAGGAACTGGATAGTTCAACCAGCAGCATCGAGTCCTTCCGCAGTCGCAAGCACCCGATGGGTGATGCGGTGGGTTCGCAACCGGTTTATGTCGGGCTGCCAAGCGGCATCTACAATGATGACTGGTACTCGGCTTTCAAGGCAGCCATAGCCGTTCTCCACCCCGTGGCAACTGGTGGATTCCCGGAAACCGTATTCATCGGCGCGAACGACGGCATGTTGCATGCCTTCAATGCCAACGACGGAACCGAGCGCTGGGCCTACATTCCGACGCCCATGCTGTCGAAGCTGCGCATTCTCGCGGATGACAATTACTCCCAGGCCAATCAACACAGGTTTTTCGTCAACGCCTCGCCGGTGGTGGCGGATGTTTGTTTCCATCCCTGCAATAGCGCGGATAACTGGCACACGATTCTGGTTGGTGGTTATGGTGCCGGCGGCAAGGGCTACTTTGCCATCGACATTACCAATCCCACTCAGCCCGTGGGTCTCTGGGAGTTCGGATCCGACAACGACCCGGATGTCGGCTATTCCTACGGAATTCCGATCATTACCAAGCGCCCGGATGGGAGGTGGGTCGTACTGGTGACATCGGGCTACGAAAACACCAGCGGGACGGGAGAAGGCGTACTCCTCGCCCTGGCACCGGACACTGGCGAGGTGCTGACCAAGATCAGCAATAATTCCGGTACCACGCTCAGCCCAAGCGGTCTGGCCAAAATCGAGCCGTTCATCACCGACGCGGTACATGACAACACCACGCGCGATGTTTACGGCGGCGACCTGGACGGCAACCTGTGGCGGTTCAGGCTGGACGTCGGAACGGAATCCGTGGTCAAGATAGCGCAATTCGCCGGGCCGACCGGCACGCCGCAACCCATCACCACCAAACCCATCCTTACCTCGCTCGACGACACGGCACGGACGCGCTACATGATTGTCGGCACCGGCATGCTGCTGCAGACCGCGGACATGACCAATACGAGCGCTCAGTCGGTGTATGCCTTCGCCGAAAGTTACGATACCGCTTGCGCCGCCGATGGTACCTTGCCGGTCACGAGCAATTGCGATAACGCCCCGAGGGGAACCGTTATCGACAGCGTTAGCACGCGCGGCAGCTCTTCGGTCGTACCGAGCACGACAGCGACCGTGGGTCACTGCGCCGGGGCCTCGGCAACATCTCCCCCCTTGCCGGTTGCATGTCCTAACGGGGCGCGCGAACAGTTGCTGGGTACAAATCTTGTTCCGAATGGCACGGATGCGTTGGGACGCGATCTCAGGACAACCTCATCCACGACGATAGCCGCGCCCCGTACGCCAGTGATCGCGGGCTGCTACGTCAACTTGCCCGACACGGGTGAGCGAGTCAATATCGAGCCTTTGATCATTAATGGAAAGATCGTCGTGGCCACCAACGTGCCCGAATCATCGGCCTGTTCGACCGGCGGACACTCGTATGAGAACGTATTCGACTACAAGACTTGCAAAGCTGATTTGTCGGTCGAACTGGGGTCGGCGCTCGTGGTGGGTATAACAATCGTGCATACTGCCGGGAGCGGGGGTTCGTCCAGTGGCGAGTATGTTCCTCTCATCACGCTGGCCAATAACCCGACGCCCGAGGCAGGTTTGGCAGTCCCCCAACCAAGCGTGGCATACCAGGGACGACGTTTGGGATGGCGGCTAATTAACGATTGACTCTTGACACCCCTGTTTCCGGACAAAACAGTGGCCACCATGCGCCATGGTGGCCACTCGCTTTTTCCATTGCGGTTCATTTGACGCTTTTCCTGGTGCCGCTACCCCGCGGTCAGTCGATCGGACAATCACACGATCTGCCTGGCTTGTCACCAAGGTTTCCTCCGCTAACGGTTGAACTTCGGGTGAAGCCACGCGACACGGCGCCGGCCATCGTTCTCGGCAAGCTGGCTGGCGATGATCGGCCCGTGGAGACAGTTCCAGCGGCCACGGCGACGAAAGCTACTGGCCAGGACGCCTTGCCGAGCGCCCCATCCGGCAATACCGTGACCAGCGAACCTGCGGGATACCTGCCACCCGAACGCCTGACCCATCAACCCGAAATTCGGGATATGGGGAATCTTGACTTGCCGGGTATTGTGCGTCCCGGCGACAACGGGCGACTGGTCCTGGAAATACTGATCAGCGACGAAGGCCGCCCGGATGCGATCCGGGTAATCGAGACATCGGTCCCCGCGCCGTTCCTGTCCAATGCCATACGCGTTTTTCAGTGGGCTCGTTACGAACCCGGTCGCGAACTCAATCGCGCGGTGCGTTCGCGGATCCGTGTTGAAATCGTTCTGGGCGCGCAGCCTTCATATCCGGACTCCACCGTACTTCCACGGGGGGGTACCAATCACAGGTTGGAACGGCTATTTATTCCGCCTCATTGAGGCAGGCCTGTGCCGATTGTTGGCGCCGGACTACGCGAGTTCCCTGGGTAGCGGAAAGTTCACGTTTTCCGCCGCGCCGTCGAGCCGCCGTACCGTGTCGCCCCCGAGCGCACGCAGGCGTTCAACCACTTCCTCCACCAGCACTTCGGGTGCCGAGGCGCCCGCCGTCACGCCAACGCGCCCCGCGGGAAGTGCCCCTGGGGTGCCGACTTTTCCGGCCAGCCAGGCCGGGTCGATGTCGGCGCCGCCATCGACCAGCTTGGCCGGCACACCGAGGTTTTCCGCCACCTCCCGCAGACGATTGGAGTTCGAACTGTTCTTCGAGCCGACAACAATCACCACATCGACCTGCGTCGCCAGCGTCTTGACCGCATCCTGCCGGTTCTGCGTCGCGTAGCAGATGTCGTCCTTCTTCGGCCCGACGATGGCGGGAAAGCGCACCCTGAGGGCGGCGACGAGGGCCGCCGCATCGTCTATCGACAGCGTTGTCTGGGTAACGTAGGCGAGCTGCTCCGGGTTTCTCACGGCGATTATCGCCACGTCGCCGACGCTTTCGACCAGGTGCATGCCGCAAGGCGCCTGCCCCATGGTGCCTTCGACTTCGGGGTGGCCCTTGTGGCCGATCATGACGATCTCGCGGCCGGCCTTGCAGTGGCGATCGACCTCGAGATGAACCTTGGTCACCAGCGGGCAGGTGGCGTCGAAGACGCGCAGGCCACGCCGGTCGGATTCCTCGCGCACGGCCCGGGAGACGCCGTGGGCGCTGAAGATCACCGTGGCGCCGGCCGGCACTTCGTCGAGTTCCTCGACGAACACCGCGCCCTTGGCCTTGAGGCCGTCGACGACGAAGCGGTTGTGCACGACTTCGTGGCGGACGTAGATCGGCGCGCCGAACTTTTCCAGCGCGTGCTCGACGATGGCGATGGCGCGCTCGACACCGGCGCAGAAACCGCGGGGGTTGGCCAGCAGGATTTCCATCAGAGGGTCTCCACCAGATCGGAATAGGCGGCCAGCAAGCTGTCGGCCGTCACGAATCGCACCCCTTCCTCAATGGCCTGTGCGACCAGCAGGCGATCAAATGGATCGCGGTGGTGCCAGGGCAGCGTTGCCAGACGAATAGCGTGACGGACACCGAGCGGCAATTCGAGAAAGGTCGTGTCCCGAGCTGCCTGGGCAACTTCTTCCGCCTGGAATGGAAAGTCGGGGCGACCGAGCGATGACTTGATGGCGATTTCGGCAATCGAGACTGCACTGAAGAAAACATCGTTATTCCCGTCGCACAGGCGTTCTCGTATCGCTGGGGAGAGCTTTTCCGGTTGATAGATAACCCAGAGCAGTATTTGAGTGTCGATCAGCAGGCGCATCAGGATTGCCCGTGGTCGAACTTCGGTACGCCCCCCGCATCGGCCGGCCCGTAAAACATGCCTTCGATGGCGGCGGCGAACGGCGCATCGATATCGTCCGGCACCGCAAACTTGCCGGCGAGGATGCCGAGCCTGCGCGGTTTGCGCGTCGCGTCCGCCAAGGGCATCAGGCGCGCCACCGGCCTGCCGGCCTTGGCAATGACAATCTCGGCGCCGGCCGCAGCCTGTTCGACCAAGCGCGACAAATGCGTCTTGGCTTCGTGAATATTGATGGTGTGCATGCCAACCTCTGTGTAAATTTTGGGCTAAGTCTAGTCTAGTTCAGTCGGATATGCAAGCTGCTGTGAGACCCTTCAGAGGATTCCGATGACTGCAACCTCAAATCGAATCGACTTGCCCGCGAGCGGATGGTTGAAATCGATCAGCGCCGAATTCGCATCGAGCTCGCGCACCGTACCGACATACTTGCTGCCGTCGGGCGCGGCGAACTCGATGGCGCCGTGCAACTCGATCGCGGCACCACCCGGTAGGTCCTCAAGTGGAAAGCGCTTGGTCAGTTGCGCGCTGTACTGGCCGAAAGCCTGCTGCGGCTTCAGCAGGAAGACGTGGTGTTCGCCGACCGGCAAGCCTTCGAGGCAGGCTTCGAGCGTCGGCGCCAGCTCGCCGTTGCCGAGTTGCAGCGTCGACGGGTTGCCGCCAAAGGTGCTGACCAGTTCGGTGTCGTCGGCCGTGGCGAGACGGTAATGCAGGGTTAGCAGGCTGCCAGGCCGAACCACTTCACTCGCTTCGTGCCCCGTGCTCATGGGCGGACTCCTTGTGAACGAACGAATGCCACACCAGCAGGGTCACGCCGACGGTGATGGCCGAGTCGGCGACGTTGAAGGCCGGCCAGTGCCAGCCGGCGACGTGGACGTCGAGGAAATCCACCACCGCGCCGAAGCGCAGGCGGTCGATCACGTTGCCCAAGGCACCGCCGAGTACCAGCGCCAGGGCGAAGGACTGCAGGCGATCGTGCGCGTGGCGGCGGAGCATGACGACGATCCACGCGGAAATGCCAAGCGCCAGCAGCACGAAAAACCACTTCTGCCAGCCGCCGGCCTGGGCGAGAAAGCTGAAGGCGGCGCCGGCATTGAACACCAGAACGAGGTTGAAGAAGGGCAGGATCGCGAGCGATTCGTGCGGCCGGAATGCGGCGAGCACCCACGCCTTCGTCAGGAAGTCGGCGGCAATAACAGTGCCAGCCAATGCGAGCCAGCGAGCAAATACCTGGGGCATAAGTCAGGCGGAAACGAGGAGAGATCCCAACTCCGGATAATCCTTGAACTTTCCGTCAAGACTTATCAGCTTCGCCTGCAACTGCAGGGCGGTCGCGATGATGAAGCGATCTGCCGGATCTCGATGGATGTCCGTCAAACGCGCCGCGGTTACGGCAATCGGAAGCGTAATCGGCAGGCACTCAACGCCTGACTCATCCAATGCCGCGTGCAGCCATTCGTCGATAGGGAGGGGAAGTTCAATTCTCCCTCGCCGCTCGAGGTAGGCGATTTCCCAGCAGGACACTGCTGAAACCGCCAATCGAACGCCCGATTCGATTTGCTCGGTCAAGCGCCGCGGCAAAGGGCCATTGTCAGGCTCCAGCCAGCGCACCCAGACCTGCGTATCCAGCAAGATCACTTAAGGACGTCCCAATCGCTCTCGGGAACAACAGGCTCCGTGAGATCCCAGGAGATTCTGGTTCCCCGAAGTTTAGGCGATGGTTGGCGACGTACCGCGCGACCGGGGGTTGTTTCCGCTACGCTCGGGGAGGCGGGAAGGATGATCACTTCCACATCCTTCGCGGTAAATGAATCAGGTAGATAGACAGTCAGCACTTTGTTCTCGACGTGAACCATTTGGCGCACCGCTTCCATGCTCAACCTCCTCCGTATTCGGGCTGACTCATCATAAGCCGCCAACCGCAGTTCAGGCAATCCCACGCGCCTCGCCCGCCTCGAACAGGTTGCTGGCGCAACGGCCGCAGAGTTCGGGATGTTCGCCGGCCTGATCGTGCTGACCAACATCCGCGCGCCAGTGCCAGCAGCGCGCGCACTTCGCATGCGGGCTCGGGGTGACGGTAATCGCCGTGTCGCCAGCGCGCCCCGCAGGAAGTACCCCTGGGGTGCCAACTTTCTTCAGAATTACCTTCGAGCAGATCAGCACGAACTTGAGATCGTCGCCGAGCGAGGCCAGCAGGTCGTGGGTTTCGTCCGCGGCGTTGATCTCGACTTCGGCTTGCAGCGAGGAGCCGATGCCGCCCGCGCTGCGCACATCCTCGATCTTCTTCATGACGTCGCCGCGCACGGCACGGATGCCCTGCCACCGTGTCGCCAGCGCCGACTTTTCGGCAAGCTCGGGCAAGGTGTGCCAGGTCGTCAGCATCACGCTCTCGCCGCCATTGATCCGGGTGATCTCCTCGGCGGTGAAGGAGAGAATCGGCGCCATCAGCGTGGTGAGGCTCTGCACGATGTGCCACAGCGCGCTTTGCGCCGAGCGGCGCGCGCGCGAATCGGCGGCCGCGGTGTAGAGGCGGTCCTTGAGGATGTCGAGGTAGAAGGCGCCGAGATCCTCGGAACAGAAATTTTGCAGCGCCTGAACGATCTTGTGAAACTCGTAGCGGTCGTAGGCGGCGAGACAGGTGGACTGCAACTCGTGCGTCATGGCCAGCGCGTAGCGGTCGACCTCCAGCCATTGTTCGACCGGCAGCATCTGGGTCTTCGCGTCGAAATCGGCCGTGTTGGCGAGCAGAAACTTGAGGGTGTTGCGCAGGCGGCGATAGACCTCGACCACGCGGTCGAGAATCTCTTTGGAGATGGTCAGCTCGCCCGAGTAGTCGGTGGCCGCCACCCACAGGCGCAGGATCTCGGCGCCGAGCGTGTCGGACACCTGCTGCGGCGCGACGACGTTGCCCTTGGACTTGGACATCTTCATGCCCTTGCCGTCGACAACGAAGCCGTGCGTCAGCAGCCCCTTGTAGGGCGCGCGGCCGTCGATGGCGCAACCGGTGAGGAGCGACGAGTGGAACCAGCCGCGATGCTGGTCGGAACCTTCGAGGTAGAGATCGGCCGGGTAGGCGCAATCGGCCTCGTGCGAGCCACGCAATACGGACCAGTGCGTGGTGCCCGAGTCGAACCAGACGTCGAGGGTGTCGCTCATCTTGTCGTGGTTCGCCGCATCGTCGCCGAGCAGATCTCTGGCGTCGAGCGCGAACCAGGCTTCGATGCCGCCGGCATCCACGCGCTTCGCCACGTCCTCGATCAATTCGAGCGTGCGCGGATGCGGCTCGCCCGTTTCCTTGTGCAGAAAGAAGGGAATCGGCACGCCCCAGTTGCGCTGGCGCGAGACGCACCAGTCCGGGCGATTGGCGATCATGGCGTGCAGCCGCGCCTTGCCCCACGAGGGAAAGAACTCGGTGGCCTCGATGGCGGCGAGCGCGGCAGTACGCAGCGTCTCGCCTTCGCTCGGCTGGCGATCCATTCCCACGAACCACTGCGTGGTGGCGCGGTAGATGATCGGCGTCTTGTGGCGCCAGCAATGCATGTAGCTGTGGACGATCTCGCCGCTGGCCATGAGGCAGCCGACTTCGGCCAGTTTGGCGACGATCTCGGGGTTGGCCTTCCACACGTTGAGGCCGCCGAAAAACGGCAGACTCTCGGCGAAGCGGCCGTTGCCCTGCACGGGGGTGAGGATATCGTCGTTCTTCATGCCGGCGCGGCGGCAGGAATCAAAGTCCTCGACGCCGTAGGCCGGCGCGCTGTGCACGACGCCGGTGCCGGTATCGAGGGTGACGTAGTCGCCGAGGAAGACGGTCGAGGCACGGTCATAGAACGGGTGGCGGAAGACCATGCGATCGAGCGCGATGCCGCGCGCGGCACCGAGTACCTTGCCTTCGAGTCCGTAACGCTCGAGCGCGGAGGCACGCAGTTCCGCGGCGAGGATCAGCAGACCCTTCGTCGTATCGACCAGTTCATAGACGAACTCGGGATGGACGTTGAGCGCCTGATTGCCGGGAATGGTCCAGGGCGTCGTGGTCCAGATCACGGCGTAGGCGGTCTTCTCCGGCAGCGCGTCCAAGCCGAAGGCGCCGGCCAGACGGCCGCGCTCGGCGGCGTCGAGCGCGAAAGCGACATCGATGGCCGGCGATTTCTTGTCGGCATATTCCACCTCGGCCTCGGCCAGCGCCGAGCCGCAGTCGAAGCACCAGTTGACGGGCTTCAGCCCCTTGAACAGGTAGCCGCGCCGGTACATCTCGCCGAGAGCGCGAATCTCGTCAGCCTCGGTGCGATATTCCATCGTCTTGTAGGGGCGATCCCAGTCGCCGAGCACGCCGAGACGAATGAAGTCCTTCTTCTGCCGCTCGATCTGCTCCTGGGCATAGGTGCGGCAGTGCGCGCGCGCCTGGTCGGCGGGCAGGTGCTTGCCGTGGGTCTTCTCGATCTGGTGCTCGATGGGCAGGCCGTGGCAGTCCCAGCCGGGAATGTAGGGCGCGTCGAAGCCGGCCAGGGTCTTCGAGCGGACGATGATGTCCTTGAGGATCTTGTTCACCGCGTGGCCGATGTGAATGTCGCCGTTGGCGTAGGGCGGGCCATCGTGCAGCACGAAGCGCGGGCGGCCCCTGGCGGCCTCGCGGATACGCTGGTAGAGCTGCTTTTGCTGCCACTCGGCGATCCAGCCCGGCTCGCGCTTGGCGAGGTCGCCCCGCATCGGGAACGGCGTGTCGGGCATGTTGAGGGTCTTGCGGTAATCGGCCATGGCGTTGCTCTAATTGCCTTCGAAATAATTGCGGATGTCTTTCACGTCGCGGCCGATCTGGGCCGTGAGATCGTCGAGCGAATCGAACTTCATCTCGTCGCGCATCTTGTGCAGGAAATGCACGGTGATGTGCGAACCGTAGATCTCGCGATTGAAATCGAACAGATTCACTTCCAGAACCGGCTTGAGCCCCTGGCCCAGCGTGGGACGCACGCCGAGGCTGGCCGCGCCCGGCAGGTGGCGCTTGTCGAGGCCCGATACGGTGACGGCGAAGACGCCGCTGAGCGGCAGGCGCTTGCGCTTCAACTGGATGTTGGCGGTCGGCCAGCCGATGCGGCGGCCGATCTTGTCGCCATGCACGACGCGGCCGGCGATGCAGTAGGGGTGACCGAGGAGCTGAGCCGCGTGCTCGAGATTGCCCGCGGCCAGCGCCTCGCGCACGGCGGAACTGGAGACGCGCTCGTCCATGACCTCGACGGTGTGCATGGCCTCGACGCCGAAGCCGTGCGCCTGCCCGGCCGAGGCGAGCATGGCGAAATCGCCGGCGCGACCCTTGCCGAAGCGGAAGTCGTCACCGACGATGAGGTGCCGAACGCCAAGCCCGCGCACCAGGATATGTTCGATGAATTCCTCGGCGGGCAGCGCGGCCACCCGCCGCGAGAAGTGGCAGACGTAGGCGCGATCGACGCCGCAGCCGTCGAGCAGTTGCAGTTTTTCGCGCAGGCTGGTGAGGCGGGCCGGCGCCTGTTCCGGCGCGAACAGTTCGCGCGGATGCGGCTCGAAGGTCATCACCGTGGTCGGCAGGCCGAGTTCGGCGCCGCGCGCGGCCAGGCGCTCGAGCATGGCGCGATGGCCCAGGTGCAGGCCATCGAAATTGCCGATGGTGAGCACGGTGGGCTGGACGTGAGTGGCTGCTTCGGGAACCCTGCGAAAGACCAGCATTGCCGCCTTGTTTCCGTTCGGAAAAAGGGGCGAATTATATCAGTCGAGCTTGGCTAATTTTGACTTCGCCAGCGGTGGATTCCGGGCGAAATAACCCTTGATGCCGCGCAGGATCGCCTCGGCCATCTTGTCCTGGTAATCCTCGTCGGTCAGCCGCTTTTCCTCTTCGGGATTGGAGATGAAGGCGGTCTCGACCAGGATCGAGGGAATGTCCGGCGCCTTTAGCACGGCGAAGCCGGCCTGCTCGACGTGGCCCTTGTGCAGGGCGTTGATGCCGCCGAGTTCGCCGAGAACGGCCTTGCCGAGTTTCAGGCTGTCGTTGAGCGTCGCGGTCTGCGACAGGTCGAGCAGCGTGCGCGCCAGGTGCGGATCCTTGACGCCAATGTTCACGCCGCCGATGAGGTCGGCCGAGTTTTCCTTGTTGGCCAGCCAGCGCGCGGCCGAACTCGACGCGCCGTTTTCCGACAGCACGAATACCGAGGAGCCGCGCGCGGTGGGCTTGATGAAAGCGTCGGCATGCACCGAGACGAAGAGATCGGCCTGCACCCGCCGCGCCTTGCCGACGCGCTGGTGTAGCGGGATAAAGAAGTCGCCGTCGCGCGTAAGCAGAGAGCGCATGTTGGGCTGGGCGTCGATCTTTTCCTTGAGGCGGCGCGCGATGGAAAGCGTGACCTCCTTCTCCTTCGCCCCGCCGCGGCCGATGGCGCCCGGATCCTCGCCGCCGTGGCCGGGGTCGAGAACGATGGTGACCATGCGGGTGATCTCGGGCTTGTCCGCGGGCTTGTCGCGACTCGCCGGGCGCGGTTCGTTCTTCGGCTCGCTCTTTTCCAGCAACGCCATCAGCGGGTCGATCTCCCGCGCCGGATAAAGGTCGAGCACCAGGCGATGGCCGTATTCGCCGATGGGCTTGAGGGTGAACACCTGCGGCTTGATCTCGCCCTTGAGTTCGATTACCAGCCGCACCACGCCCGGCTTGTTGCGGCCGGCGCGGATCAGCTTGATGTAGGGGTCGGTTTCGGAAATCTTGTCCGGCAGGCTCTGCAGCACGGTGTTGAACTCGACGCCCTCGAGGTCGACGACGAGACGCTCGGGGTCCTTCACCAGCAGATGCGAAAAGCGGATCGCCTGGTCGTGTTCGAGGGTGACGCGGGTGTAGTCCTTCGCCGGCCAGACGCGCACACCGAGAATTCCGGCAGCGGCCGGCGTGGCGCCAGCGCCGACTTTTGCAACTGACAGCGTCAGGCTGGCGGCAGCGAACTTGAGGACGGCGCGGCGGGAAACGGAAAATTCGTCAGCGAATTTTTCAGGCGCGCGAGACACTGCTCACCCCGTGTTCCGTGGGCCGCGACAGCAACACGGCGGCCCGCGCCGACATGTTCCAGCACGAACGCGACATCGGCTGCAGGCAAATAGGGCGCGGCGCGGTCCGGCCACTCGACCACGCAAACGCCCTGCTCGTCGAAGTATTCGTCCAGCCCTGCATCCAGATATTCCTCAGGCCGACTGAACCTATAAAAATCAAAGTGATACAAGTCTAACCCAGAAACAGGGTGAACTTCAACCAGGGTGTAGGTGGGGCTTTTGACCGGCCCGGTGTCGCCCAGCGCCCGCAGCAGGCCGCGCACCAGCGTGGTCTTGCCGGCGCCGAGGTCGCCTTCCAGCCAGATGACGAGGCCCGGCGCAACGGCTTGCGCCAGCGCGGCGCCCAGCGCCAGCGTCGCCGCCTCGTCGGAAAGCTCTAACGTAAGATGCTCGGCATGCATGACTGGTCGGCACTCAAGGACAAAATAAAAGGCTGGGGCCGGGAACTCGGCTTCGATGCCATCGGCATTGCCGGCACCGACCTGGGCGACGCGGAGGCGGGACTGAACGACTGGCTCGCCGCCGGCTGCCACGGCGAGATGGATTATATGGCCGCGCATGGCACCAAGCGTTCGCGACCCGCCGAACTGGTGCCGGGCACGCAGGCGGTGATCATGGGACGCATGAATTACCGTCCCGCCAGCGCCGATTTTTCTGGCGATGCCACGCAGGGAACCGTTTCGCGCTACGCGCTGGGCCGCGACTACCACAAGCTGCTGCGCGCGCGGCTGCAGAAGCTGGCCGACCGCATCGTCGATGAAATCGGCGAGTTCGGCTATCGCGTCTTCACCGATTCGGCGCCGGTGATGGAAGTGGCACTGGCGAGGAACGCCGGCCTCGGCTGGCGCGGCAAGCACACCCTGCTGCTGTCGCGCGAAGCCGGCTCGTGGTTTTTTCTCGGCGAAATCTTCGTGGCTTTGCCGCTGCCACCCGATGCGCCGACCACCGACCATTGTGGCACCTGCCGTGCCTGTCTCGACGCCTGCCCGACCGCTGCATTCACAGCGCCCTACCGCCTCGACGCACGTCGCTGTATTTCCTATCTGACCATCGAACTCAAGGGCGCGATCCCCACCGCCCTGCGGTCGCTGCTCGGCAACCATATCCACGGCTGCGACGACTGCCAGTCCGTGTGCCCATGGAACCGCGAGGCACCACTGACGCGCGAGGTGGACTTCCTGCCGCGCCACGGCCTCGATGTCGCGACGCTGCTCGAACTGTTCGCGTGGGACGCAGCGACGTTCAACGAGAAGCTGGCCGGCAGCCCCATCCGCCGCATTGGCCATGAGCGCTGGCTGCGCAACATCGCGGTCGCATTGGGCAATGTCCCTGCAACCACTGAAATCATCGCCGCGCTCGAGTCGCGGAACGACCACGCTTCGGCACTGGTGCGCGAGCACGTCGCCTGGGCTTTGGTGCAACAAAGAATCGGACTCGGTGGTTTGAAACGGACTGTTCCGTAGTCCGCCACGTTCTCAGGCGGGAGAAAGTACCGTCACTTGCGTCCGGTTCAACAGCTTCCTGAAATCGGTGTCGAAAGTCACGAGGTGCTCGCCGAGTTGAATCACGCATGCCGCCAGCCAGGCATCGGGAATGCTGTTGGCCACCAGTTTCCTCTCCAGGCATGACTGGCGAAAAATCGGCCACTCGGCGCCCAGAGAAGGCACGTCGATGCCCGGTACACCAAGGAGCGCATCGAGAAAATTCATGGCATCGGCCACGGGCGTCGGCTGCACGAAGATTTTCGGGTTGGTCACCAGCCTGAGAAAACTGGCGACCACCATGGGCATCAACCTCAGGCTTGCGCCGTCGGCTGCATCCAGCATGGCCTTGTTGCTGCCGGGCTCCAAGCCGGCCACCAAACCGCCCCGACCCTTGAAGACGGGGAGCTTGAGCTTGCCTGCCTTGGCTGCGGGGCGAGAGGAACGCAGGCGGAGTTGCAAGCCTTCCTCGATCAATCGTGTCAGGCTGGTTCGCTGCCGCGCAGCCAGCGCCTTGGCATTGGCATTGGCATTGGCAACCAGAGAATCGTTGAGGTCAAGGGTAGTTTTCATAATTTTACGATACAGATTTCTGTATCCTTGGTCAATCAACCGCGTTCGACCAGCCGACCCGAATGGCCTTACTCCCCCGTGGCGATCGGCCGCGCCGGATCGGCGCACCATTCGCTCCACGAGCCGACGTAGAGCTGCGAGCCCGCCAGCCCCGCCACGTCCATCGCCAGCAGGTTGTGGCAGGCGGTCACGCCGGAACCGCACTGCTGGATCACGCTCTGCGGCTCGCGCCCTTTGATCACCGCATCGAACTCGTCGCGCAGTTCCTCGGCCGACTTGAAGAAGCAGCCCGCGTCGTCGAGGTTGTCGAAGTAGAAGCGGTTCACCGCACCGGGGATATGGCCGCCGACCGGGTCGAGGTTTTCCTCCTCGCCGCTGAATCGCTCGGGCGCGCGGGCGTCGAGGATCAGGACACGGCGATCGTCGAGGCGTTCCAGCACGTCGTCGGCACCGAACGGCACGACGCCGGGACGGATGACGAAGGGCGCCGGCGGATAGCTCGGCACCTCGGTCTGGAACTCGCGCTTGCCGCGTCGCCAGCACGGCACGCCGCCGTCGAGCACCGCGACCTTCGCGTGTCCCACCCAGCGCAGCATCCACCACAAGCGGGAAGCGAAGACGCTGCCCTCGTTGTCGTAAGCCACCACCTGGGTATCCGGACCGACGCCGCAGGCCGCCATCTTCGCGGCGAAGGCTTCCTTGGTCGGAAGCGGATGACGGCCGTTGCTTCCGGTCTTCTCGCCCGAGAGATCGCGGTCGAGATGCAGGAACAGCGCGCCGGGAATGTGGCCCTTGGCGTAGGCCTTCTCGCCGTAGCCGGTGTCCTGCAGGTCGTGGCGGCAGTCGAAGATGCGCCAGTTCGAGTCGTTCAGATGCGCGGCGAGTTCGTCACCGCTGACCAGCGTCGCGCTCATGCGGGCAGGCCATCCAGCCAGGCGCGGGCATCTTCGACGTCGTGGAAGACGCGCAGGTCGGCGGCGACGAACACCTGCGACAGCCACGCGCTCCAGGCGATCCATTCGCTGTCGGTGACGACGGCGATGCGGTTGAAGTCGTCGCCGTGCGTGCGCGAGAACTTGATTTCCTCCCACGCCATGTCGACGGTGAAGTCGGCCATTTCGGTGAGATCGAAGAGCAGGTTGACCGGCCCCTCGAACTTGACCTTGAACTGGACCAGTTCCTCGAATTCCTTGAAATCCGCCAGCGTGAATTCGCCGAGAACGGCGACCGAGACCTGGCTGTCGCGATAGTCTATGGTGATCATTTGTGTTTCCCTTTCATGATTCGGCAATATAGCTCAATCCGTGCCGGCCGGTGCCACGCGGGATACCCGCGTCGCCGCGACGCCGCCGGCGACGATGAGCGCGATGCCAAGCCAGGTCGGCCACGGCAGCGACTCGCCCCACGGCCACAGGCCGAACAGGCTGGAGAAAATCACCGTGGTATAGGCGAGACTGGCCGCAGCCATGGTGCTGCCGCGTTTGTAGGCAGAACACCAACTCGGCCGCCGAGAAGCTGGTGGCGGCGAGCTTGACGCAGACCCCCATCGCGGCGAGCTGCAGGCTCGCCGCGAGCATCCCGAGGGAGGGCATGAACCGCATGATCGGGGCTGCCCGATCATCACTCCTGAAGGGCGGCGCGGCGCGCTATCGTCGCACGCGCCTTGCGCCGGATGGTAGCCGACAGGAGAACACACCGGGAAGCCCCAGGAACAATGGCCGCCGGAAAAACATGGAGACATATGCCGTACCGCCAGCACCGACTTTTCGCGATGCTCCCTTACGCCTCCTCTACCGATCTATCCTTCCCGAGAATAATTCGTCCAACCCAATCACGAGGAGCATGCCATGAGCGACTACGACGAGTACGATGCCTACCAAGACGAGGTGATGCGCGAGATTCGCGAGGAGGCAATGGACTACGCCACCAACGTGCAGCGCTCGGAGGAGGGTGGGTGGTTTTATTCGGATGACGATGGGGAATGCGAGTGAGCGAAATTGATTGCAGCGATGTGATTTTCTGCGCCTGATGCCAAAAGCAGATTACATGGTGGTCGCTCAGGAATTCATGACTGATGCATTGGCACTCGATATGACCGACCTCGCGCAGGTAAGCCATTTCACCGGCTGGATGCAACAACGCCTGCCGTTCTTGAGAGTCTCAATGGATGGCAGCGAAGCAGTGCATCTAGTCCGGGGGGGGGGACACGCGCAATCGTGATTTTCGCCCTGGTTGGCGAGTTTCTCAGCAACGCCCTAAAGTATGCCTCCGTGGATCAACCAATCTCCCTGGAAATAAAGGTCGGCGAAAATGGGCTCGAAATTTCCTGTCGTAACGTTGTGAATCCGGCATCCGCCATTCCTGTTCTAGGCGGGAAAACCGGGCTGTCGTTTATCCATGAAGTCTGCAAGCTGATTGGTGCCGAATTCGACGTGCCCGGCATAATAAATAACATGCTCGTTCTACGTGCGCTGCTGCCGATAAAATAGCCACATCACAAAGCGCACATTTTCTCGGAATGTATGTCGGAAGGAGTCACCATGCTCGACGAACATGCCATAAATGAAGCAGCGAAGCGCTTGGCGCGGGCGGCGCGGCAGCCTGCGCGAATCATTCTCTTCGGCTCCTACGCCCGGGGGAGTGCCGATGATTCCTCTGACCTTGATTTACTGGTGGTCGAAGATTCGCTTGATGACAAGGCTCGCGAATACATGCGCTTGAGGGACGCCCTTGGCGACCTGCCCACGGGTGTCGACTTGCTGTTGCTGTCACGCGGTGATTACGAACGGCGTAGCCAAGTCAAGGGCACCATGCCGTATCGCGCTCTTACCGAAGGCCGCGTTCTCTATGACGCCACAACTTGAGGAAGCGTTGCGCCTGCTACGGCTGGCGCAACGCGACTGCGAGGTACTCGAGATTCTCGCCGAGACCGGCGACAAAACCCACGCGGCGGCCGGCTTCCATGCACAGCAGGCCGTGGAAAAGGCATTGAAGGCTCTTTTATGCGCGCACGATGTCGATTTTCCCCGCACACATGACCTCGAGGGGCTACTCAAACGACTGGCCGGGACGGGAGACACACCGCCGACCCCGGTTCAAAAGCTGCGTGCGCTGACACCATATGCCGTCGACTTTCGCTACGACGACGAACCAGTTCGCCTACTTGCCACTGGCGAGATGCGCGCAATCGTCGATGAGGTCATTGGTTTTGTGGCCGATCGACTGGAACTACGGCAGGAGAATGACTCATGAGGGTGTTGTGGGTGGAGGATTTCGGAGGTGACGCCGTTCCAGAGAATCTGCTGAACGTAATCTTTAAAGGAGTGCTGTCACCCGAACGAAGAAATGCACTGGCAGACACTCAAAATCTGAAAAAGAGACTACTCCCCAAAGGCTTCGGTGCTTGGCGCCAGTGGTATGCCACTCAACCCGATACCGATGAAATAGAGATCGATATCTACCGATACTTGTCCGATTTTGAACCCGAGTTTAAGAAGCGCCATCGAATCCGCATACATGGAAGCGTGGCAGGCCAAGGTCGCCCATCTGCCTGAATGGCTCAAGGCTGTCTGGGTGCGTATCTGAAAAGTCGGCGCTGGCGACACGGCATAACTGACCATGGCACGTCGCGATAACCCTTCGCTTGCCCATGCGCTCGAAGTCGCAGGCCGTCATCTTCCTCTCCATGCCGAGGAAGGCACGCTGCGCGAGGCGCTGGCCGAGGGCGACCTGATCGCGGCCTTCGTCAAGGCTGGCCTGAACGCGGACGCGGCGGTACTGCTGGTAGCTCTGTTACGTCGCCAGTTCGAGGCGCTCGCCCTGCTCGACCGCGTCGAACTGGCCGCCGGGCGCTGGGCCTTCGTTTCTTTCCCCGCTGCGCTGCTCGGCCATTCGCTGCTGGAATCCCTGGCGACGCCGGGTCAGACGATGCTGCCGCCCGAATATTGGGAGCAGGGCGACCACCGGCCGGCGGAGGTGAAGGAGGAGCAGCGTCGTCTGTTGCATCGAATCGAAAGCGAGCGCCTGCGGCAGAACCCAGCGGCGCGGCCGGTGCGCGTAGTTCATGTCGCTTGGGCGGTGATTCGCCTCGGTCAGCGCTTTCTGCTCCATCACCGCGAGGATCGCGACCGGCCGGGGGAGAAATCCCACGTGCTTCCTGGCGGACGCTTGAACCCGGGCGATCTGCCCGCCGCTGTCCTGGCACAGGGGCTAGGCCTATTGCGGCAGCTGGCTGTGGTCGATTCACCGCTGGCCGACGTTCACCTGGACACGACACTGATCCGCGAACTAACCGAGGAGCTCGGCCTACGCCACGGCGCTGACTACCAATTCGCGCGCTGGCAGCGCCTGCCGCCGTTTCGCCAGGTTGCCGGCGCCGGCAACCGGCATGCCTATACCGAATATGCTTTCCAGCTTTACACGCTGCGCCTGACGCCGGCGGGCGAGGTGCACCTGCTCGAGCGCGAGGCGGAAACGGATACGCTGGCCTGGTTTTCCGCCGAGGAGCTGTCCGCCCCGCGCCGCGCGGACGGCACCTCCGCCTATGTCGATGCCCTGCACGCGGCCTGGGGCGCCGACGTCGCTCGGCAGTTGGAGAGCGTGCCGGACTCCGCCGCCACGACCTGGGCGATTACCGGCGAAACGCGGATGATCGACCTGCCCGCCGCGCTCGGCGTGCCGATAGTGCAGGGCAAGACGGGCAAGGAGAAACCAGTATCGCCAACCATTGCCGAGGCCGAATGGCAATTGCTGACGCTGCTGGGCTGGCATGCGCGCGGCTTCGCCATTCGCGCAGGAGATTCGCTGCGCCTCCTCGGCGGTGGCTGGGCGCGTCTTGCCGACGACCAAGCACAGAAGGCGGCACACGCCCTGTTCGCCACGTTGCAAGGCACGGACCTGCCTCTGCTCGAGATGCGCGACGCGCATTACCTGCGCTTGTCCATCGAGCCGGGGCTGGTGATGTTCGGCCCCGAACTGTTCGCTTATGCGCTCGACGATGCGGGGAGCGACGGCGGCATGCTGCGGTTGGAGCGGAATTCGGTCGCCACACCGTGGGGCGATCTGTCGGGCGAGACGCTTGCCAAGCCAATCAAGCGCAATACCCTGCTCATCTTGCAGGCGCTGGAACGCTGCGAATATCCCGAATCGGTTTCCGGCGTCAACGCCGCTTCCTGGGAGAAGAACCTGCGCGACCAGATCCTGCCAGCCGTGCAGCAGATCGGCCTGCGCAAGTTGTGGGTAACCGAGAGCAAGTCGGTCACGCTGGCGGCGGGCGTGCGTCGCCTCCGGTAGTACTCCTCTACCGATTCCGACTGCGGTCGCATAGTTCGTCCCGTACATCGCGGTAGGTTGCGATGGGTTCTCGGGAAGGCACCATGAACGTTGCGCTCGGTCATTTCGATTTCGGCCCGCTGATCTACGGCGTCATCATGTTCCTCGGCATACTGGTGATGTGGTGGAAGCTGACGCGCGGCCACTGGCTGAGCCTCGTCATCGACATTGCGGTGTTCGCGCTGGTGTTCAAGCTGCACGGCGGCACCATGGCCGGCGGCTTCGCGGCGATGGTCGCGGCCCTGCTGGCGGGGATGCTCCTGCCGCTGATGCTGCGCCGATAGGGTTGTCCATGCCCATCCACGCCCAGCTTCCCGCCTGGCTCGATCTGCCCCAACGCCCGGATGGCGTCGATCTCGGCCTGCTCAAGTCGATTTTGGCGTCGCGCGGCGTCAATGCGCGCGGCTGGCGTCTGTACCTCGACTACGGCGACGCGATCTTCGATGCGCTGGGGCGGCCATGGGTAGATGTCGATTGGCCGTTTCGCAGCGGTCCCAATGCCATCGCCTTCCTGCGCCTGCTGGCTGCGTGCGAAATGGACGTGCTGCCGCCGGTGGAACTGGTGCAGTCGATGGTGGCCTGGCATGTGCCCTCCGACCAGATCGACGCGATTCCGCCGCAGTTCTTCCGCGCGGCGTGGAAGGGGTGCATCACGGCGACTTACGACCCAGCGGTCTATTTCCCGATCTGGCTAGGCGAACATATCGTGCCGGTGGCGCAGTGGTATTTCGATACCCGGCAGCACCAAGAGCCCAATCTGCCGCTGCTCAAGGCGGGTTGGCGTCCGCTGAGCCAGCGCTACGCGTCCTGCGCCGGGTTTCACGCCAGGGCCAGGGAGACGGACGAATGGGCCGTGCCGGTTCGATCGGTCGAGTATGACGGCCTGCGCTTTGTCGCGCTGGCCTCGGCCGCCGATCTCAAGACCGAAGGGGCGGCGATGCGGCATTGCATCGCCGGCTACGACGGCATCTGCCGCGAGTCGTCGCTGCGCGCCTACTCGGTGCGCCATCGCAAAAGCGGCACGCGGCTGGCGACACTGACGGTGGCGCACGCGCCCGGGACGGGTGGCTGGCGGCTGGATGAGATCAAGGGGCCGGAGAACGCCGCGGTCGATGAGTACATCGTGCGCGCCACCCATGCCCTGCTGGTCAGCCTGGACGAAGCAACGGCGGGCGACCCGGCATTCCGCGAATTCTTGCGGACCCTGCAGAGTCGAGCCGTCAAGCTCGACGAACTGTTCGGATTCGAGGATGATTTCCGCGGATGCCCGCTTTGAGAAATGCGCCATGATGGTGCCACTGCAACGCGATGCCTCGGCGCGCCAGCGTAGCCGCCGCCTCTACGACGAACTCGGCTTCGCACTTTCCCGTCTCGAACGCGATGCGCTGGCCGGCTGGGGCCGGCGCTCCGGCGGACGCCTGCTGCTGCTCACGGGCCGCCGCGTCGGCGGGCTGGCGAAGCTGGCAAGCCTGCTTGCCCGGGCTGGTGGCGGCGAGCTGCTGGGCCTGCTGGAGGCGTATCGCCAGCGCCGACTTTCCGGGCACGTCGGCGATCGCAGCGCGGCGGCCATCGACGGCACGCTGGCCATCGGACGCGAGGGCAAGCGCATGGTGGCGGGCGTGGCGCGCGCCCTCGCGCGCGACCCGAAGGCCAATGCCCCGGCAGTGCTCGGTGCCCTGCTTGGCTTCGGTGCCGGCTCGGGCGGGCTGGACGGCAATGGCGGCCTGCCCGACCTCGACCTGCTGGCCGGCATCGGCGCCCACCGCTCGCCGCTGACGCACACCCTCGTCGCCGGCATCGTCGTCGAGGGCCTGCTGCTGGCGCTGGCCGATCTCGCCGCCGAAGTGCATGGCCGCCTGCCGGTCGACCACGATCCGCTGTGGGATGCTCTGGCGAAGATCGGCCGCCCGTTGACGATCAACCTCGCCATCGGCACCAGCGCCGGCCTGGCTTACCATCTGCTGGTCGATGCCCTGGTGCAGCCGGGCGCCTACCACGGCCTGCCGATCAAGATGCCAATGGAAGCACATCAGGCCGGGCTGGCTATCAACGGCCTGGCAGAGGGCGCCGATGCGGCTGCGCGGGCGAAGCGGCATCGGCCGGTGGAGATTGTGCAGGGCGGGGTGCCAGAGAAGTCGGCAGGGAGAAAGACCGTCGATGCAGTCGCAGGCTTGGCATCGCGATTGACTGCACGATTCGGAAGGGCATCATGAAACGCTCGATACGCAGCCCGGAGATTGGGGAATCGCCATGATGCTCTTCCGATACTTCTGCTCCACCTGTCACGCGAGCGGCAACGACTCATATGTCGGCTCCCGCTTCGAGTACGTCTTGCCGGACGGGCGGGCAACCGATGCGCCGACGGATATTGGCTGGTGCCACGACTGCCGCGGCTTGCGGCCGATCGAGACGCTGGCACGGGATCATTGGGCCGGAATGATCCGGTTGGTCGGAAAGCGATTGACCTCGATCGCGTTGAAGCGCCGGCTGCTGCGATCATCGCTGATGACCTACGAGGAAGACTGGGGCGACGACAAGCCCTATGCCATGCCGCTCGAGCCCGATGTGCTGACCGGCTGGCAGGAGCAGCTGGATCGTGCCCTGGCAGGCTTCGACTTTCTCGCGCTGCGCAAGAGCCCGCCCCATTGCATCGAATGTGGCGGTACGAACTTCGAGCGCTCGGGCTTCATGCACCCGGGCTGCGGCGGAAAATTCGAGCCGCAGGAGCGCGCGCATGTATTTTTCGGAGCGGGCGGGTATCCACGCCCGTTCCAGATGAATGTCGAAGGGGAGCTACTGTAGCCATGGCATCCATCAACAAAGTCATCCTGATCGCCCATCTCGGCGCCGATCCCGAGCTCCGCGCTTTCGCCAACGGCGATGCCGTCTGCAACCCGCGGCTGGCCACCAGCGAGAAGTGGAAGGACAAGGCCAGCGGCGAAACGAAGGAAGAAAGTATAGCGAAATCGGCCCGAAAATTGACCAGATGGGGTCCGATAAGTTATTTTCACGTTCTTCGCACCACCGCCACCCTCCCCCGATGCCCAAGCCCAAGGATTCCAAGGACCCGCCCGCCTCGTTCGAAGCGGCGCTGACCGAACTCGAATCCATCGTCCAGACCATGGAGCAGGGCAACGCGCCGCTCGAGGCGCAGCTGTCCGCCTACGAACGCGGCGCGGCGCTGCTGCGCCACTGCCAGGATGCCCTGACGAACGCCGAGCAGAAGATCCGCCTGCTCGAGGGCAACACCCTGCGCGACCTTGATCCTGCCGCCCCTTCCGGGGACGAATAGAACCCCATTCCATGAATTTCGCCGACTGGATGTCCGCGGTACAGGACCGCACCGAAGCCGCTTTGGCGACGTTCCTGCCGCCCGCCGACGCGCTGCCGGGGCGCCTGCACGACGCCATGCGCTACGCCGTGCTCGGCGGCGGCAAGCGCGTGCGGCCCCTGCTCTGCCATGCCGCCGGCGCGGTGTTCGACGCCCCCGCCGCCGAGCTCGATCGCGCCGCCTGCGCCGTCGAACTGATCCACGGCTACTCGCTGGTGCATGACGACCTGCCCTGCATGGACGACGACACCCTGCGCCGCGGCAAACCGACGGTGCATGTCGAATACGACGAGGCCACGGCATTGCTGGTCGGCGACGCGCTGCAATCGCTGGCCTTCCAGGTACTCGCGGAAACGCCGGAATCGCCGTCCCGCCAGCGCCGACTTTCTTCCATGATCGCCCTGCTCGCCCACGCCGCCGGCTCACGCGGCATGGCCGGCGGCCAGGCCATCGACCTCGCCGCCGTCGGCCGGACGCTGACCCTGGCGGAACTGGAGCAGATGCACATCCACAAGACCGGCGCGCTGATCCGCGCCGCCGTGCTGCTCGGCGCGCACTGCGGCAACGCCGATGCCGCGGCACTGACGAGCCTCACCCGTTACGCCAACCGCATCGGCCTGTTGTTCCAGGTCGTCGACGACATTCTCGATGCCGAGGCCAGCACCGCCACACTGGGCAAAACCGCCGGCAAGGACGCCGCGCAGAACAAGCCGACCTACGTGACCCTGCTCGGCGCCACCCGTGCCAAGGCGCTGGCTGCCGAACTGCGCGACGATGCGATCAAAGCGCTGGCGCCGTTCGGCAATCGCGCCGATCACCTCGCCGGCCTCACCCGTTACATCGTCGAACGCAGCTTCTGATGACCGCCTATCCCCTTCTCGACGCGATTCACGACCCGGCCGACCTGCGTCGCCTGGAACGCGCCGCCCTGCCGCAACTGGCCGAGGAACTGCGCGCCTTCCTGATCGAGTCGGTGGCGAAGACCGGCGGCCACCTGTCGTCGAATCTCGGCACCATCGAGCTGACCATTGCGCTGCACTACGTCTTCGCCACGCCAGAGGACCGCCTGGTGTGGGACGTCGGCCACCAGACCTACGCCCACAAGGTGCTGACCGGGCGGCGCGCCGGCATGGCGCGGCTGCGCATGCAGGACGGCGTCTCCGGCTTTCCGCGCCGCGACGAGAGCCGCTATGACACGTTCGGCGTCGGCCATTCCTCGACCTCGATCTCGGCCGCGCTGGGCATGGCCGTGGCCGCCCGCAACAAGGGCGAGGAACGCCGCGTGGTCGCCATCATCGGCGACGGCGCCATGTCCGCCGGCCAGGCCTTCGAGGCACTCAACAACGCCGGCGTGGTCGACGCCAACCTGCTGGTCATCCTCAACGACAACGACATGTCGATCTCGCCGCCGGTCGGCGCCCTCAACAAGTACCTCGCCCGGCTGCTGTCGGGTCGAACCTTCAACGCCGCGCGCCGCGCCGGCGAGAAGGTGCTGTCGGTGTCGCCCTCGCTGCTGGAAATCGCCAAGCGCGCCGAGGAGCATGTCAAGGGCATGTTCGTCCCCGGCACGCTGTTCGAGGAATTCGGCTTCAACTACATCGGCCCCATCGACGGCCACGACCTCGATTCGCTGGTGCCGACGCTGGAAAACCTGCGCCAACTCACGGGCCCGCAGTTCCTGCACATCGTCACGAAGAAGGGCCAAGGCTACAAGCTGGCCGAGGCCGACCCAATTCTCTACCACGGCGTGTCGAAATTCGACAGCAGCGACGGCATCCAGTCGGGCGGCGGCAAGCTCACCTACACCCAGGTGTTCGGCGACTGGCTGTGCGACATGGCACGGGAGGACCCGCGCCTGGTCGGCATCACCCCGGCGATGCGCGAGGGTTCGGGCATGGTGCGCTTCGCCGAAGAATTCCCGCAGCGCTATCACGACGTCGGCATCGCCGAGCAGCACGCGCTGACCTTTGCCGCCGGCCTCGCCTGCGAGGGCATGAAGCCGGTGGTGGCGATCTATTCGACCTTCCTGCAGCGCGCCTACGACCAGCTGATTCACGATATCGCCATCCAGAACCTGCCGGTGATGCTGGCGATAGACCGTGGCGGCCTGGTCGGCGCCGACGGCGCGACGCACCAGGGCGCCTTCGATCTCTCCTATCTGACCTGCATTCCCAACATGGTGGTGATGACGCCCGCCGACGAGGCCGAGTGCCGCCAGATGCTGACCACCGCCTTCCATATCGACGGCCCGACCGCCGTGCGCTATCCGCGCGGCAGCGGTCCTGGCGTGGCGCCAGCGCCGACTTTCGACACGCTGACCGTGGGCACGGGCGAAGTTCGCCGCAGAGGGCGGCGCGTCGCCATCCTTGCCTTCGGCACCCTGCTGACGGCGGCGCTCGAAGCCGGCGAGCAGCTCGACGCGACCGTCGCCAACATGCGCTTCGTCAAGCCGCTCGACAACGAGTTGGTGCTGGAACTGGCGCGAACACACGAACTGCTGGTCAGCGTCGAGGAGAATGCCATCATCGGCGGCGCCGGCGCCGAGGTCGTGCGCTGCCTCGAGACCGCCGGCAGCCGCGCGCCGCTGCTGCGCCTCGGCCTGCCCGACAGCTTCATCGAGCACGGCGAACAAACCGCGATGCTGGCGCAGCTCGGCCTCGATGCCGACGGCATCGCCCGAAGGATTCGCGAATTTAATAGTTGATTGATTTTGTCGGGATAGCTACCCTGTGCGGGCATGACGCGTCGGCAATGATCGACGCGCACCCCCCAACCCCAGGAGCAACCCCGCATGAATGCCAGAGACCCCATGATGATTCCCGACGTCCAAAGCAGCGCCGATTCCCGCCAGTTGCCGATCAACAAGGTCGGCATCAAGTCCATCCGTCACCCGGTCAAGGTGCTGGACAAGAGCGGCGGCGTGCAGCACACCATCGCGAACTTCGCCATGTACGTGGGTCTGCCGCACAACTTCAAGGGCACCCACATGTCGCGCTTCGTCGAGATCCTCAACAGTCGCGACAAGGAAATCTCGGTCGAGAGCTTCGAGGCCATGCTGCGCGAAATGGTGGTGAAGCTCGAGGCCGAGACCGGCATCATCGAGATGAGCTTCCCCTACTTCATCAACAAGGAAGCCCCTGTCTCCAAGGTCAAGAGCCTGATGGACTACGAAGTGACGTTCGTCGGCGAGATCCTCGAGGGCAACGTCTATCGCCAGACGATGAAGGTCGTGGTGCCGGCGACCAGCCTGTGTCCCTGCTCGAAGAAAATCTCCGACTACGGCGCGCACAACCAGCGCTCCCACATCACCGTCACCGCCACCACCAACGCCTTCCTCTGGATCGAGGAACTGGTGCAGATGGTCGAGGCGCAGGCCTCCTGCGAAGTCTATGGCCTGCTCAAGCGCCCGGACGAGAAATATGTGACCGAGCGCGCCTACGACAACCCGAAGTTCGTCGAGGACATGGTGCGCGACGTCGCCGGCGTGCTCAACGCCGATGCGCGCATCGATGCCTATGTGCTGGAATCGGAGAACTTCGAGTCCATCCACAACCACTCGGCCTACGCCCGCATCGAGCGCGACAAGCTCACCGAGCCGGTGCAACGCTAGACCGACGGACCGTACGCGGCCTCGAAAGCCGACGCTTCCAGCGGCTTGGCGAACAGGTAGCCCTGCAGCTTGTGGCAGCCGATACCGCGGGTGAACTCCGCCTGCGCCTCGGTCTCCACGCCCTCCGCCACCAGCGTTAGATCGAGGCCCTGCGCCAGCGCCGCGATGGCGCGGGCGATCGAGGCATCGACGGGATCGTGCGGCGCGTTGATGACGAAGGCGCGGTCGATCTTGAGGATATCCACCGGCATCTGGCGCAACGACGCCAGCGATGAGTAGCCCTGGCCGAAATCGTCGATCGCCACGGCGACGCCCAGACTGCCCTTGAGTTCGCGCAGCAAGCCGGCGGCCTGATCCGGATTCAGGGCCAGGAACGTTTCCGTCACTTCGAGAATCAGCGCCGCCGCCGGCAGGCCCGATTCGGCCAGTGCCTCGCGAATGATCGCCGGCAGCCTGGGGTCGGTGAACTGCCGCGTGGACAGATTGACCGCCACCACGAACTCCGGCATGAAGCTTTGGCGCCAGCGTTGCGCCTGCTTGCACGCCTGGCGCAAAACGAAGGCGCCGACCTCGACGATCTGGCCGCTTTCCTCGAGTAGCGGAATGAACACCGTCGGCGACATCAGGCCGCGGTGCGGATGCCGCCACCGCACCAGCGCCTCCGCCGAGAGCAGTTGGCGCGTCCCGGCGTCGACCAGCGGCTGGTAGAAAACCTCGAATTCCTGGCGCTGCAAGGCTTCGCGCAGATCCGCCTGCAGTTGCAATCGCTCGGCCACGCCCTGCTCCAGCCCCGGCGTGTACAGAACCCAATGGCGCGCCCCCTGAGCCTTGGCCTGTCCCAGAGCTGCTTCGGCGTGCATCAGGAGCCCGGCCGGATCGCTCCCCCCGGACTCGGCCAGGTCGGCCCCCATCGCGACGTCGGCGACGATGTTCTGGCCCTCGAAGAGCAGCGGCGCGTCGAATTTCGCCAGGATTTCGCGTGCCAGGGGCGGAAGCATCTCCTCCGCCGAAACCGTCGCGTCCTCCTGCTTGAGCATCAGGGCGAAAGCATCGCCGGGGAGCCGGAACAAGCGGTGACCGGCATTCGGGAGCGTCGCCAGGCGGTCCGCCGTCTGACGCAGAACCGCGTCCGTGGCGCGGTGACCGTAGGCGGCGCTCACCTGCCGCAAATGCAGCAGGCCGACCACCAGCCAGCCGCGCCGGACGGCCGGCGCCACGGTGACGTCATGGCGTTGCCGCCGCGCCAGCACATCCAGCGCGACTTCGCGCACCGGCAAGCCCGTGACAGCGTCTTTCTCGCGCTGCGTTCGCTCCGCCCGGCGCAAGACATGCAGGGCCACCGCGAAAATGACCAAACCGGCGAGATTGGCGATCGCCCAGACGCGACGCTCGTCCTGCTTGATCTCGGCGATCAGCGGCGTCACGTCCGTATAGACCTCGAAGACCGCGTCCTGCGGCCCGTCCGCCCCGGGATTGGCCGGAACGTAAGCCTGCACGAGGTCGCGGTCCGCCACCAGCCCGCCATCGATGACGCTGAATTGCTCGCGATGCACCAGTTCCGCCAACGCCTTGCCATTCAGCGCGGCGCGCACGCCAAGATTGCCGCCGTTATCCTCGCCGATCTGCTTCGCTTCGGTCGAGAACACCACCACGCCGCGCGGATCGTAGATCTTCACCTTGAGCACGCGCTGACCCTTGATCTGCGCCGCGACATCGCGCCCCAGGGCGGCGAGAAAATCGAGTTGCGGAATGGCCGTCGGCGGCAGCGTCGCGGCCCGCCGCACCGGCTTCAGGTAAAGCGGCCCTAGGGCGTTGGACAGGCTGGTCGCCACCGCGATGCTGCGTTGCAGTTCGCGCTCGATCACCTCGCTGGTGGCGCTCTGCTTCCAGCCCCATGCCGTGAGCCAGGCGGCGCCGATCAGCAGGACGAAGAGGGCGGCGGCGGGAGTTCGATAGCGGCTGGTTTCCGGGGGGGTCACGGCGACACCTTGTCGCGTAAAACACAGCGGGCATTGTGGTGCATCGCTGGCGTAAACGCAAAGCGGAGCGGGGTTGCCGGCATCCCGGCAACCCCGCCTGGGGCAGGAGGCGGACGATCAGCCCGCGGTTCTGGCCGTGAGCTTTTCCTTGATGCGCGCCGACTTGCCCGAGCGGTTGCGCAGGTAGTAGAGCTTGGCGCGACGCACGTCGCCGCGACGCTTGACCTCGACGCTGGCGATCAGCGGCGAATAGGTCTGGAAAGTGCGCTCGACGCCCTCGCCCGACGAAATCTTGCGCACGATGAAACTGGAGTTGAGGCCGCGGTTCTTCTTGGCGATGACCACGCCCTCGAAGGCCTGGACGCGCTTGCGCTCGCCTTCGACCACGTTCACGTTCACGATCACGGTGTCGCCGGGGGCGAACGCGGGAATGGTCTTGCCGAGGCGTTCGATTTCCTCTTTTTCGATCTGATCAATCAGGTTCATGTCGTTTTTTCCTTCAATTTAGTTACGACCGCAGAGCTCTTCGGCTTCGATCTCGCCGAGGAGTTGCGTTTCCTCCGCGCTCATCTGCTGCATGAGCGCCCGCTGCGCCAACAATTCCGGGCGACGCTTCCGGGTCCGCGCCAGCGACATTTTCAGTCGCCAGCGACGGATGTTCTCGTGGTGGCCGGAGAGCAACACCTCCGGCGCCGGCATTCCTTCATACACCTCGGGCCGCGTGTAGTGCGGGCAATCCAGCAGCCCGGCAACGAACGAATCCTCGACCGCCGAGGCGTCGTCGTTCAAAGCCCCCGGTAACTGCCTCACGCAGGCATCGATCAACGCCATCGCCGCGATCTCGCCGCCCGAAAGGACGAAATCGCCGATCGATATTTCTTCATCGACGCAGCGTTCGATCAAGCGCTCGTCAACCCCTTCATAACGCCCGCAGAGCAGAATCGCTCCCGGCGTTGCCGCCAGCCGCCGCACCCGCTCGTGCGTGAGCGGCGCGCCCTGCGGCGAGAGGTAAATCACCTTCGCTCCATCGTCGCCGCGCCCCATGCGGGCTACGGCAATTGTCTGCTCCAGCGGCCCCGGCAGCATCACCATGCCCGGCCCGCCGCCATACGGCCGGTCATCGACCGTCCGGTGGTTGTCCTCCGTCCTGTCGCGCGGGTTCCAGCAATCCAGCCGCCACAACCCACGCTCCAGCGCCCGCCGCGTGATGCCCGACTGCGTCACCGCCGCGAACATCTCGGGAAACAGCGTGATCGCGTCGAAGCGCAGCATCACCAGTCTGCTTCCCAGTCGACGCGGATGACCTTATTGGAAACATCCACCTCGTTAATCACCTGCGCGATGAACGGCAGCAGGCGCTCCGTCTTGCCTTCGCGCACCACCAGCACGTCGTTGGCGCCGGTCTCGATCAGTTCGGCCACCGAGCCGAGCTTCACGCCCCGTGCATTCACCACTTCCAGGCCGATCAGATCGGCCCAGTAATACTCGTCCTTCGCCGGCGGCGGCAGCGCCTCGTGCGGTACGGCAAAGTAGCTGCCGTCGATTGCCTCGGCCGCCGTGCGATCGTCGATGCCTCTCAGCTTCGCGACGAGACCCTTGCCATGTGGTTTCAGGCCTTCAAGCTCGTAGCGCTGCCACTCCGTGCCTTCGGCATCGCTGCCCAGCCACCAGGCAGGCATCGCCCGCCATACCGCCAGATCGTCCGCCATGCCCCCTATCGGGTTCAGCTTGATCCAGCCCTGCACGCCGAACGGGGCGATCACTCGCCCCAAAACCACCATGCCGCTGGTCAGGCAGCCGGCTTGACGGCGATCTGCTTGACGAGGCGGGCGGCGGTCGGCGACAACTGGGCGCCGACGCCCTGCCAGTAGGCCAGACGCTCGGCGTTGACCACCAAGCCCTGTTCGTTTTCGGCAGCCACTGGATTGTAGAAACCAATGCGCTCGACAAAGCGACCATCGCGGCGGTTGCGCGAGTCGGTCACCACCATGTTGTAGAAGGGGCGCTTTTTGGCGCCGCTGCGGGCAAGTCGAATGACGACCATGATGTATCCCTTGAATTCGGAAAACGAGGTTTCGGCGAAGGCTAATGCACGCGTCAGCGGGCGTTACGCCAAAGCCAAAAAGCTGGCGATTATAACGGTTTCCCGCAGGAAAACAATCGGCGCCAAATCAGCGGAACACTCCGGCGATGGTCGCCTGCACGGCCTCGGCCGCCGCGCGCGGGTCGGGTGCCTGGCGGATCGGGCGGCCGACCACGATGTAGTCGGCGCCGTTGTGGAAGGCCTGGGCCACGTCGACAGTGCGCTTCTGGTCATCCGCCGGCTTGTTTTCCACCGGGCGGATGCCCGGCGTAACCACCAGCAGCCGCTGCCCGAGCTCGTGCCGGATCATCGGCGCCTCGAGGCCCGAGGACACGATGCCATCCACTCCGGCCTCCAGCGCGCGGCGCGCGCGCGATAGCACCAGCTTGTCGACATCGCAGGCGAAGCCGAGATCGTCGAGGTCGCCGCGGTCGAGACTGGTCAGCACGGTCACGGCGAGAATCTTCAGTTCGCCCTTGTCGCGCACGGCCGCCTCCATGATCGCCTGGTTGCCATGGACGGTGGCAAAGGTCGCGCCGCTGCCGACCAGCGCGCGCACGGCGGAGCACACGGTTTCCGGAACGTCGAAGAACTTGAGGTCGACGAAGACCTTCTTGCCCTGCGCCGTCAACCACTGCAGCAACTCGAAATAGCCGCCGGCCATGAAGAGTTCGAGGCCGATCTTGTAGAAGCTGACTGCATCGCCAAGCTGGATTACCAAGGCACGCGCGGCGGCGGCATCGGCGACGTCGAGCGCGACGATCAACCGATCGCGCACAGGAATGGGTTTGTCGGACAAGAACATGAAATTTCCTGATGTTCGGGATCATGAATTCTACTAGAATCGAACGCGCTTCCCGGGCGGAAGTCCCGCATGGACATTCGCTCCGGGTTCGCCTGAAAGCTGTTAAACGCTAGCACTCGCGCGATGCCAAAATCGACCGACCCTACCGTTTCATCACCGGCCCTTGACAGTGCGCTTGCCTGGCTCGCCCAGCCGCCGGCGGAGGATCCGTTGCGCGACTTGGTGCCCTTGCGCAACCATCTCGCCGCGGTCGACGACATGGGCGTGGCGCCGCTGCATCTGCTGCGCATCCTCGAACTCGTCCAGCCGCGCGTCAATGTGGTCAATGCCGCGCTCAAGCCGCTTCTGCGCGAGGCCTCGTTGCCCGTCGACCGCCGGCTGCGGACAATCTCGCAGGGCTTGCTCGATGTCCATGGCGGCATTGTCGCCGCGTATGGCAAGGTGATGCGCGAAGCCGATTGCGAGCGTCTGCAGAGCCTGCACCGCAACCCGACATCGCTTGGTGCGCTGGCCATCGGCAACCTGGCGCAGCAGATGGAAGTGGCGCTGCTTATCTCTTCCCCTGCTCCGCCGGACATGTGGCGCACCGCCCAGGCGATCTACCACTGGACAATGACCGCAACTCCGCACGACAGCACTCTGCCGGAGGGCGCCAACGCCGTCCTGCGCCACTTCAAGACCATGCTGGCGCTGGCCGCGGCGCAGCCCGAGAGCTTCACGCCGGCCGAACTCGATTTCCTGCTGGCCTATCTGCGCGAGTTCGCCGACCAAGTCGAATTTGCCGAAGCGCTACCCGCCAGCAGCCAGACGGGAACCTGGTACTGGATCAATGAAAGCCGCGACCAGCCGCCCGGCGCCGTCGTCCGCCGCCCGCCCCCGGCCAGCGGGAGGAATGTGTGCTTCTCGTGCCGCGAACTCGGTCGTTCGGCGCTCGAGCACATGGAGCATCTCGGCGCCGGCGAAAGCCCGCAAACGCTGGGGCTGGACGAACGGGCCGCCAGCCCGGCGCTGCGCCAGGCGCTGCACCGCGCCGCCGGCCGCTGGGTATCCCCGCCGAAACGACATATGTCGCGTCGCGGCAGCAGCAGCCGCGTTCAGGTCTGCACCGACCTGCCGGCGCTGTGGCATCATCAGCGCGGGGACACGCGCCCCGTCGCAAATGCCACCGGCATCACATCGACCGACTGGATGATGCTGAACGAAAGCCCGGGCGGACTTGCCGTCATGCATGTGTCCGGCAATACCCACGGCATCATGGCCGGTTCCGCACTTGCGGTGCAGCCAGCCGCCAACAAGCCCTGGGGCCTCTGCCTGGTGCGCTGGGCGCGCAGCGACAATCCGGAACACCTCGAACTCGGGCTGGAGCTGGTTGCGCCAGCGGCCGAAGCCGTGCGACTGGTGCGGCACAACGGTGGTGGCAACTTACCGGAGGAAGCGGCGACAGCGGCTTTCCGTCTGCCCCCCCTGGCAGCCGCGCAACGCGGCGAGGCACTGCTGGCCGTACCAGGCATTCATCAGGCGGGGACGTTCACCCTCGTCAGCGAAAATACCGATCGCATCCAGCTCACCGAGTGCACGCCGGGCACCCTGCTGCTGCAAACCTCCAGCGTCGAACTGTTCGAGTTCACCCGCGACTTTTCACCTGCCGGCCACTAGACCCCAAAACATGGGGCAGTTCCGCCGTTACCAGGGCACCGACGAGGATGATGCCCCATGAGGCGGAAAGCCAGATCAGGAAGACCGGCATCGCCGCGAAGGCGCCATAGATCACCGTGTAGGTCGGCAGCTTCGCCACATACAGGCTGAACAATATCTGCATCAGGGTGAAGCCGGCGGCAGCCAGCAGCCCGCCAGTGACGGCGTGTGCCGGGCGTATCGGCCGGTTGGGCACGGCCCAATACACCAGCGCGAACAGCGCCGCCATGAACACGAAGGGGACGACCTTGAAGAACAGGGTGTTGACCCACCGCGGCTCGTCCAGGAGACCGAACGACACGCTGGCGAGGTAGGTGATGGCAACGAGGCTGCCGCCGAACACCAGCGGCCCGACCAGCAGCGCGACGAGGTGCATGGCCAGACGCTTGAGCAAGGGCCGCGCTGCCTTGATCCTCCAGATGGCATTGAAGGCATGCTCAATGGTGAGCATCTGGATCAGCGCCGTGACGCCTAGCAAAAGGCCGCCAATCAGCGTCACGCGTTCGGCGCGATGGGCGAACTGACCGACGTACTTGGCGATCACCGCGCCGGCCTTGTCCGGCAGCAGATTGGTCAGCAGAAATTTTTCCAGCGCGGCGCCCAGCCCACTGCCGAACGGCAGGTTGGAGATGAGCACCGCGCCGACCGCGAACATCGGCACCAGGCCGAGCAGCGTGGCGAAAGAGAGGGCGGCGGCGGTCTGCGCGCAGCGCTCGGCATGAAAGCGGCGCACGACGCTGGCGACCAGGCGGAAGGGGGCGAGAATCCAGCGCATCATGCCTCCGCCGGGCCGTCCCCAAGGAGGCATGCGCGCCCCGTGGGGGGGCAGCGTCCGCGAGGGATACCGTCCCCGGCTGAGCCGGGGACATAAGCCGGGTTTGCGAGCGTGGGGGCCATATAATCGCTTGCATTGTATCGAAAGGCTTGCCAGTGACGTCCCATCGCCGTGCCGCCAGCGCCGACTTTTTCCCCCGCGGCGCCCGACTCGCCAACCTCGCCGCCAGCGTCAGCCTGATCGCCCTGATCGCGCTGTGCCTGGCCTGGGAACTGCGGATCGCGCCGCTCAAGCCGGGGGGCTCGTGGCTGGTGCTGAAGACGCTGCCGCTGCTGGCGCCGCTGTTCGGCATCCTGCACGGTCGGCGTTACACCCACCAGTGGGCATCGCTGTTGATTCTCGCCTACCTCGGCGAAGGGCTGGTGCGCGCGACGACCGATAGCGGCCCGATGCGCGTGATGGCGGGCATCGAGGTGCTGCTGGCGACGGCTTTTTTTGCCGCCACCGTCGTTTACGCCCGGATCACCCGTCCGTCGGCGCGGGCTACAGCTGCGGATTGAGCCTCTCGCCCCCCGCGTGCAGCTTGTTGAGCGCGTTGATGTAGGCCTTGGCCGAGGCCACGACGATGTCGGTGTCGGCGCCCTGCCCATTGACGATGCGGCCGTCCTTCGATAGCCGCACCGTCACCTCGCCCTGGGCGTCGGTGCCGGTGGTGATGGCATTGACCGAGTAGAGCAGCAGGTCGGCGCCGCTGGGAACCACGTTTTCGATGGCCTTGAAGGTGGCGTCGACGGGACCGCTGCCGGACGATGCGCTCGGACGCTCCTCGCCTTCGACCGACAGGGTGAGCCTGGCCTGCGGCGCCTCGCCGGTTTCCGAATGGAACATGGACGACACCAGGCGGATGTATTCGGGTGGGATACCGTCGTCGCCGACCAGCGCATAGATGTCCTCGTCGAAAATTTCGCGCTTCTTGTCGGCGAGTTCCTTGAAGCGGGCGAAGGCGGCGTTGAGCGCATCCTCGCTGGCCATGTCGATGCCGAGTTCCTTCAGCCGCGTCTTGAAGGCGTTGCGGCCCGAGAGCTTGCCGAGGGTGAGCTTGTTGGTGGTCCAGCCCACGTCCTCGGCGCGCATGATCTCGTAGGTCTCGCGGTGCTTGAGCACGCCGTCCTGGTGGATGCCGGACTCGTGGGCGAAGGCGTTGGCGCCGACCACGGCCTTGTTCGGCTGCACCGCGTAGCCGGTGATCTGCGACACCAGTTTCGATGCCTGGACGATCTGGGTGGCGTCGATGCGCGTGTCGCAGTTAAAGAGATCGCCGCGCGTGCGCACGGCCATGACGATCTCTTCCATCGCCGCGTTGCCGGCGCGCTCGCCCAGGCCGTTGATGGTGCATTCGACCTGACGGGCGCCGTTCTGCACCGCGGCCAGCGAATTGGCCACGGCCATGCCCAGATCGTTGTGGCAGTGGGTGGACCAGATCGCCTTGTCGGCGTTTGGCACGCGCTCGCGCAAGGTCTTGAACAGTCCGCCCCAGACCGAGGGCAGGTTGTAGCCGACGGTGTCGGGAATGTTGACCGTGCGGGCGCCGGCATCGATCACCGCCTCGAGCACGCGGCAGAGGAAATCGACTTCGGAGCGGCCGCCATCCTCGGGCGAGAACTCGATGTCGTCGGTGTATTGGCGCGCCCACTGCACGGCCTTCACCGCCTGCTCCAGCACCTGATCGGGTTCCATCCGCAGCTTCATCTTCATGTGGATGGGACTGGTGGCGATGAAGGTGTGGATGCGGCCGGAATTGGCGGGCTTGATCGCCTCGCCGGCGCGGCGGATGTCGTTCTCGTTGGCGCGGGCCAGGCCGCAGACGGTGGAATCCTTGATGGCCTCGGCCACGGCCTTGACCGCCTCGAAATCGCCGGGGGATGCCGCCGGAAAGCCGGCCTCGATCACATCGACCTTCATGCGTTCGAGTTGGCGCGCGATGCGCAGTTTCTCGTCCTTGGTCATGGACGCGCCCGGGCTCTGCTCGCCGTCGCGCAAGGTCGTGTCGAAAATCACCAAATGTTCTTTTGCCATCATCGTCTCCCGTGTCTACGGATAAGCATCCCGGGGGCTGGGGCCGCCCGGCGCGCGATACTCAAATTGCGGGGGTGGGTGTGCTAGCGCGCGCGGCGCAGCAGCGGCTCGCCCTTGGCGCGCAACACACGACGCGCCAGCAGGGTGCCGGAGAGAATCAGGAACAGGGCGGAAAAGAAGGTCATCGCGCTCATGAGTTTGACTATAGCCAGATTATTCGACGCGCGCAACAGGTTTGCGCCGCTTGGCCCACTGCCACGCCGTCATCACATAACCCGAGAGCGCGTAGCCGAGGAACAGCGCGAACAGCACGCCCGGCGGGTAGCTCGACACCAGCGCGAAGCCCAGCGCCACGGCCGCCACCATGACAAAGGGCACGCTTTTTCTCAGGTTGATGTCCTTGCCCGACCAGTAACGGATGTTGCTGACCATGGTGACGCCGGCGAAGATGGTCAGGACGCAGGCATACCAGCGCGCCTCCTCGCCGGTGAAACCGGCATCGAGCAGCACCCAGACCAGGCCGGCGATCAGCGCGGCGGCCGCCGGGCTCGGCATGCCCTGGAAATAGCGCTTGTCGACGACATCGAGGTTGGTGTTGAAGCGCGCCAGCCGCAGCGCGGCGCCGGCGCAGTAGATGAACGCGGCCGCCCAGCCGAGCTTGCCCATGCCGCGCAGCGCCCATTCGTAGATGACCAGCGCGGGGGCCGCGCCGAAGGAGACCATGTCGGAAAGCGAATCGTATTCGGCGCCGAAGGCGCTCTGCGTGCGCGTCAGGCGCGCCACGCGGCCGTCGAGGCCGTCGAACACCATGGCGATGAAAATGGCCACCGCCGCCAGCTCGAAGCGCTGGTTCATGGCCTGGACGATGGCGTAGAAGCCGGCGAACAGCGCCGCCGTGGTCAGCAGGTTGGGCAGGATGTAGATTCCACGCCGGCGCAACTCGGGATTGAACAGCGTCTTGCGGGGGCGGTAGTCCGGCATCGCTGACCTACGGCAGTTCGGCGAGGATGGTACGGGTGGCGCCGACCTTGTCGCCGATGACCACCTTGACCCGCACGTCGGTCGGCAGGTAGAGATCGACGCGCGAGCCGAAGCGGATGAAGCCGTAGCGCTGGCCCCGCGCCAACTGCGCGCCAGCCTCGACGTAGCAGAGGATGCGCCGCGCGACGAGGCCCGCCACCTGCACGCAGGTGATGTCGTGTCCCGTTGTCGCACGGATATGCAGTGCATTGCGCTCGTTCTCGGTCGAGGCCTTGTCGAGGTCGGCATTAACAAACTTGCCCGGGTGATACCAGCGCTGCTTCACCTCGCCATCGACCGGGCTGCGGTTCGAGTGGACGTTGAAGACATTCATGAAGACGCTGATCTTGAGCGCATCGCGATTCAGCCACGGATCGCGCACCGGCTCGATGACGACGATGCGGCCGTCGGCCGGCGACAGCACGCTCTTGCCATCGCCCGACACCTCGCGCGGCGGATCGCGGAAGAACTGCAGGACGAACAGCGCGATGATCCACAGCGGCAAGGCCCAAACGAAGCCCGCCAGGGCGTGGGCGAGAACGGCAGCGACAACGGCACCGCCGAGGAAAGGCCAGCCTTCCTTGGCGATGATGGGGTGCGGATAATTGCTCAACTCAGTTTTTCGACTTGTCGACCAGCGCCTTGGCATTGATCCACGGCATCATGTCGCGCAATTTGCCGCCGACCTGCTCGATCGAATGCGCGGCGGTGAGGCGGCGGCGCGCCGTCATCTCGGGATAGTTGCTGCGGCCCTCGAGGATGAAGCGCTTGGCATAGTCGCCGTTCTGGATGTTGGCCAGCGCCTCCTTCATCGCGGCGCGGGCCTCGGGGCCGATGACCTTCGGGCCGGTGACGTACTCGCCGTATTCCGCGTTGTTGGAGATCGAGTAGTTCATGTTGGCGATGCCGCCCTGGAAGATGAGATCGACGATCAGCTTCACCTCATGCAGGCATTCGAAGTAGGCCATCTCCGGCGCATAGCCGGCGTCGGTCAGCGTCTCGTAGCCGGCCTTGATCAGCTCGACCAGGCCGCCGCACAGCACGGCCTGTTCGCCGAAGAGGTCGGTCTCGGTCTCTTCGCGGAAGCTGGTCTCGATCACGCCGCCCTTTGTGCCGCCGTTGGCCGCCGCATAGGAAAGCGCGACGTCCTTGGCCTTGCCCGACTTGTCCTGATGCACCGCGATCAGCGAGGGCACGCCACCACCGCGCAGATACTCGGAGCGCACCGTGTGGCCGGGGCCCTTGGGGGCGATCATGATGACGTCGACGTCCTCGCGCGGCACCACCTGGTTGTAGTGGATATTGAAGCCGTGGGCGAAGGCCAGCGCCGCGCCCTTCTTGAGATTGGGCTCGACCTCGCCGTAATAGACGGCCGCGATGTTCTCGTCGGGCAGCAGGATCATGACGACATCGGCGCCCTTGACCGCCTTGCCGATTTCCTCGACCTTGAGGCCGGCCTTTTGAGCCTTGGACCACGAGGCGCCGTCCTTGCGCAGGCCGACCGTGACCTTGACGCCGGAGTCCTTGAGGTTCTGGGCGTGGGCATGGCCCTGCGAACCGTAGCCAACGATGGTGACCTTCTTGCCCTTGATCAGCGAAAGATCGGCGTCCTTGTCGTAATAGACTTTCATGAGTGTTCCCCTTGACAGAATTGGCGTGCCGCCAGCGCCGACTTTCCGGGCTGGCGACGGAAAAAAGAATCAGGCCTTGAGAATGCGGTCGCCGCGGCCGACGCCGCAGACGCCGGTACGCACGGTCTCGAGCACCAGCGAGCCGTCGATGGCCGCGAGGAAGGCGTCGAGCTTGGCGCCGTTGCCGGTCAACTCGATGACGTAGGACGACTCGGTGACGTCGATGATGCGGCCGCGGAATATGTCGGCGACGCGCTTCATCTCCTCGCGATCCTTGCCGGTGGCGCGCACCTTGGCCAGCATCAGCTCGCGCTCGATGTGCGGCGCCTCGGACAGGTCGACCACCTTGACCACGTCGATCAGCTTGTTCAACTGCTTGGTGATCTGCTCGATGACATCGTCGGAGCCGATGCTGACGATGGTCATGCGCGACAGCGAGGCGTCCTCGGTCGGCGCCACGGTCAGCGACTCGATGTTGAATGCGCGGGCCGAAAACAGGCCGGCGACGCGGGACAGCGCGCCCGACTCGTTCTCGAGAAGAATGGAAATGATATGGCGCATGATTACAAATCCTCCGCCAGGATCATTTCCGACAGGCCCTTGCCCGCGGCCACCATGGGGAAGACGTTGGCGGTCTGATCGGTGAGGATGTCGAGGAAGACGAGTTCGTTCTTGTGCTTGACGAAGGCTTCTCTCAGAGCGCCTTCCACATCGGCCGGCTTCTCCACGCGGATGCCGACATGGCCGTAGGCCTCGGCCAGCTTGACGAAATCGGGCAGGGCATCGACGTAGGATTCCGAATAACGGTTCCCGTGGAACATCTGCTGCCACTGCCGCACCATGCCGAGGTAGCGGTTGTTGAGGTTCACGATCTTGATCGGCAGGCGGTACTGCTTGCAGGTCGACAGTTCCTGGATGCACATCTGGATCGAGGCCTCTCCGGTGACGCAGGCCACCGTGGCCTTCGGATTGGCGAAACGCACGCCCATCGCCGCCGGCAGGCCGAAGCCCATGGTGCCCAGACCGCCGGAATTGATCCAGCGCCGCGGCTTGTCGAACTTGTAGTACTGCGCCGCCCACATCTGATGCTGGCCGACATCCGACGTGACGAAGGCATCGCCGCCCGTCACTTCGTAGAGCTTCTCGATCACATACTGGGGCATGATGAGATCGGTGCCCTGCGTGTACCGCAGCGAGTTCTTGCCGCGCCACTCGTCGATCTGCTTCCACCAGGACGCCAGGCCCTTGGCGTCGGGCTTGGCCGCGGCCGCCTCGAGCAGCTTGATGATTTCGTCGAGCACGTCGGGCAGGTTGCCGACGATGGGCACGTCCACTTTCACCCGCTTGGAGATCGACGAGGGATCGATGTCGATGTGAATGATCTTGCGCGCCACCTCGCCGAAATGCGCGGTATTGCCGATGACGCGGTCATCGAAGCGGGCGCCGACCGCCAGCAGCACGTCGCAGTGCTGCATCGCCATGTTGGCTTCATAGGTGCCGTGCATGCCGAGCATGCCGAGGAACTGGCCGTCGGTCGCCGGATAGCCCCCCAGACCCATCAGCGTCTGGGTGATGGGGAAGCCGAGCATGCGCGTGACCTGGGTCAGCTTGTCCGACGCATCGGAGAGGATCACGCCGCCGCCGGCGTAGATCATCGGCCGTCTGGCCTCGAGCAGGAGCTGCACGGCCTTCTTGATCTGGCCCGAGTGCCCCTTGACCACGGGGTTGTAGGAGCGCATCGAAATCGACTTCGGATAATGGAAGTCGCACTTGTGCGTGGTGATGTCCTTCGGGATATCGACCAGCACCGGGCCCGGCCGGCCGCTCTTGGCCAGATAGAAGGCCTTCTTGAGGGTGACGGCGAGATCCTTGACGTCCTTGACCAGGAAGTTGTGCTTGACGCAAGGCCGCGTAATGCCGACGGTATCGGCCTCCTGGAAGGCGTCCTGGCCGATGTAGGCGGTGGGCACCTGGCCGCTAATCACCACCAGCGGACTCGAATCCATGTAGGCGGTGGCGATGCCGGTCACCGCGTTGGTCACGCCGGGGCCGGAAGTGACCATGCACACGCCCACCTTCCGCGATGAGCGCGAATAGGCATCGGCGGCGTGGACCGCCGCCTGCTCGTGGCGAACCAGGACGTGCTTGAACTGGTCCTGCTTGAACAACTCGTCGTAGATATACAACACCGAGCCGCCGGGATAGCCGAAAACGAACTCGACCTTTTCTTCCTGGAGACACCTGATTACAATTTCCGCGCCAGTCAACTGCATGGTTATTTCCGAAAACATCGGGCCGCGCCCGAAAACGTGTAACCATACTGGCTCGACCGCCTCAGGTCAAGGCGTTCGCGGCACATTCGCGGCACGCAGGCCGGGCGTAAGCCCTTATCGAAACGAGGACTTTCACCGCTGGCTTCCCGCACCGAACTCTCCGATTTTCTCGCCGAAGTCGAGCGGCGCGCCTTCAAGCAGGCGCTCTACGCCGTTCGCGACGACGACGTGGCGCTCGACATCGTGCAGGATTCCATGATGAAGCTGGCTGAAAAATACGGCGACAAACCCGTGACCGAGTTGCCGATGCTGTTTCAGCGCATACTGCAAAACACCATCCGCGACTTTTATCGGCGGCAGAAGGTGCGTTCGACCTGGACCACCCTGTTTTCCTCGCTGACCCCCGCCGACGACGAGGACGCCGATCCGCTGGAAACTTTGCAGCACGAAGAGGGGTCGAAGGCCAAGGGGACACCCCAGGGACTTTTCGAGCAGTCGCAACTCCTTGGTCTGATTGAGAAAGAAATCGAGAAACTGCCGCCACGTCAACGCGAGGCCTTTCTGATGCGTTACTGGGAAGAGATGGACATCGCCGAAACGGCGGCCGCCATGGGATGCTCGGAAGGCAGCGTGAAAACGCATTGCTCCCGGGCAACGCATACATTGGCTGCCGCCCTCAAGGCAAAGGGCATCACCTTATAGGCATCACACCATGAATCAGGAAACCGAATTCGGCTACAAGCTCCGCCAGGTTCTCAACCACGGCACGGAGCATTTCGACGGCGACATCGCGAAGCGTCTGCACGCGGCCCGTCAGGAAGCGCTGGCGCATCAGCATAGCGCCGTGCGTGGCGTGCAACTGGCCGGCATCAGCCATATTTTCGCGGATGCGGTGCTTGGCCATACGCGCGCGATTCTGGCCGCCCTTGCCCTGTTTGCGGGCGCCAGCGGCAGCTACCTCTGGCATCAATTTGAACAGGCGGCCGAAAACGAGGAGGTTGACAGCGCCCTGCTGGCCGACGACCTTCCCCCGGCCGCCTATCTCGACCACGGATTTCGCGCATGGCTAGAGCGTTCCTCGCAGTCGTCTCAATAACGCTCAGCCTGCTGCTGCCGCTTCCAGCAAACGCGGTCGTCTCGACGCTGACCCAACAGCCTTCCTGGGGCGAACTGACGCCACAGCAAAAGCAGATACTCGCGCCACTCGCCGGCGAATGGGACAAGCTTGAGGCCTGGCGCCGCAAGAAGTGGGTCGGCATCGCCCAGCGCTACCCGGCCATGAAGCCCGAGGAGCAGGCGCGCATCCAGCGCCGCATGAAGGATTGGGTCAAGCTCACGCCGGAGCAGCGCACCGCCGTGCGCGAACAATACAGGGATGTCAGGAAGGCAACGCCGGAGCAGAAGGAAGTGCTCAAGCAGAAGTGGCAGGAGTACAAGGAACTGCCCGAGGACGAGAAGACGCGTCTCAAGGCCCAGGCGGCCACCAAGCCCGTACCGAAGAGCGTGGCCGGCAAGCCTCTGGCGCCCATTGCGTTGCCCCGCGCCGCGCCCGGAACAGCCGTGACCACGGCGCCGAGTCCGCCAGCCGCCACCCTCGCTCCGGCATCGGCGCCTCCCCCTGCCCCGCCGGCACAGTGATCCGGCGCATTGCCTGGCCGTGACCGCCGCACCCCTGCCGGGCATCCGCCGGCGCCTGGCCAGTCTGCTCTACGAATCGCTGCTGCTGCTCGGCGTCTGGGCGGTCACCTTCATGCTGCCGCATATTGCGCTCGGGCTGGCCTTCGGCGTCACTCTGCCCGGCCCGGTGCTCTTCCTTCATGTCTTCGCCGTCTTCGGCGCCTACTTCGTCTGGTACTGGAGCCACGGCGGCCAAACCCTGGCCATGCAGACCTGGAAACTCCGGTTGCTGATGGCCGACGGCAGCCAACCGCCGCCCTCGCGCCTGCTGCTACGCTATGCGCTGACCTGGCCCAGCCTGCTGCTCTGCGGCGCGGGGCTGCTCTGGGCTCTGTTCGACCGCGACCGCCAGTTCCTCCACGACCGGCTGGCCGGCACGCGCATCGTGTTCAAGGGTTAACGCCGTTCCACCCACCAGATCATGGTCCACGCCGCAAGCAGGAACAGCGCGCTCGGGGTGACGGCCGCGACGACGGGAATCCAGCCGTTGATGACGCCGATGCTGGAAAAGAGCCCGTTGAGCAGATGGAAGGTGATGCCGAGCATGATGCCGGCGAAAACCTTCACGCTCACCGCGCCCATGCGGTCCTGCATGTAGGCGAAGGGCAGCGCCAGCACCATCATCACCAGCACGGCCAGCGGATAGATCAGCTTCTTCCACAGCGCGATCTCGTAACGGTCGGTCTTCTGCCGGTTGTCGCCGAGATGGCGAATGTAGGAGTAGAGGCTGGCGATCGACATGCGCTCGGGGAACATCACCATCAGCACGGTCAGAATGTCCGGCGTCAGCGACGAACGCCACTGCTGCTCAGCGGCTCGGGCCACGCGGGCACGTTCGCCCTCGAACAGGGTCTGCACGACATTACCCAGTTGCCATCGGTTGGGAGCCACATAGCGGCCTGTTTCCGCCTCGCTGATCGAGCGTAACTGGAAGCCGGCATCGAACTCGTAGATGCGCACCCCGCGCAGGCTCGCGTCCGGCAGCACCTCACGCACGTTGACGAAGGACAGTTCATCCTTGACCCACAGTCCCGAGCGAAACTCCTGCGCCACCACCGAGGACAGCGCCTGCAGGCGCAACTGCTGCGCCTGACGTTCGGCTGGCGGCGCGATGAACTCGCCAAAGATGAAGGTGACAACGGCAATCACGGCACCGATCTTCGCCAGCGTACGCAACAGGGCGCGCGTGGACAGGCCCGAAGCGCGCAATACCGTGATCTCGGAATGGCGCGCCAGCAGCGTCAGCGCATAGAGCGTGCCGATCAGCACCGCGATGGGCATCAACTCATACACCCGTACCGGCACGGTCAGCGCGACATAGGCCGCGACATGTCCCATGGTGTAACCACCGCGGCCGACGCTGGGCAATTCGTGAATCGCGTCGAAGAATCCGAACAGCCCGAGGAAGGCGGCAAGGATCAGGCCGGTCGCGGCATAGATCTCGCGCGCGAGGTAGCGCTCGAACACCTTGAAGCGCAGGGTCAGCGCCATAGCCGCCCCCACGAGAAAACCATCACCCGCCGCGAAAACAGCAGCAACAGGGCAAGGAACATGAACACATGCACCGCCCAGATGCCGACGGCAAAGCTCAGCTTGCCCTGGATCACCCAGGCCTGGCTCACGCTCAGCAGGTTGCTGTAGATCATGTAGGTCAGCAGCGCAAACACCAGGTTGTTGGTGCGGCCGCCGCGTGGATTGGCGAACGACAGCGGAATCGCCAGCAGGGCCAGGTTAAGGGCGGAGAGCGGGATGCCGATGCGCCAGACGAGTTCGGCCAGATAGTCGGGCTGGCCGTTCTTCAGCAACTCGAGCGTGGAAAGATGCTTCGGTGTCTTCTCGACGCCACGCATCTCGCGCGACTCCGTGCGGATGGCATAGCGGTCGAACTCCATCACGCGGTATTCCGTGGTGCCCGGCGTGCCCTCGTAGCGCCGTCCCTTGCCGAGGACGAGAAAGCGGTCGCCATTGGCATGGGTCTCGCTAAAGCCCTCGGCGGCGGCCATCACGCCAAGGCGGCCATGCTGCACCGAACTGATGAAGATATTCTTGACGCGGCCGTCCGCGCCGGCGGCGCCCTCGACGAAAAAGACGCGCTCGGCGTTACCCGATTCCTTGAACGCACCAGGCGAGACGCGCGAGGCATCGTCGCGCTGATCCATGCGGTTGCGGTATTCCGCGCTCTTGTTCAGCGCCCACGGTGCAAGAACGAGGGAAAAGACCGCGATCACCGCCACCAGCGGCAACGCGAAGCGCAGCACCGGGCCGATCCAGGTCAGCAGCGAAACCCCGCTCGACAGCCAGACTGCCATTTCCGAGTCGCGATAGGCGCGCGACAGCGCAAGCAGCACCGAAACGAACAAGGTCAGCGACAGCAGGATCGGCAGGTAATTGAGGGCATTGAAGCCCAGCAGCGCCGCGACCGCCTCGGGAGCAATGGTACCGCCGGCCGCGTCGCCAAGCAGGCGGATCAACTGCGTGGTCAGCAGAATCGCGAAGAGCGCGACAAATACCGTGACGGCGTTCTGGGTAAATTCACGCTGGGCGGCGCGCCGGAAGATCATGCGGACTTTGACGTTTGGCAAAAAAACCGGAGATAATGGCCCCAAGGCATTCATGCCCCGGAAAACAACGATTTCTCCGGATTCGAGACCACCCCAGCGAGGAAATAACCCGTGGAATTTAGCATAAAAAGCGGCAGCCCCGAGAAGCAGCGCAGCGCCTGCGTCGTCGTCGGCGTGTTCGAGCCGCGCAAGCTCTCCGTGCCCGCCGAGCTCATCGACAATGCGGCCCGCCAGTACCTGTCCGACCTGCTGCGGCGCGGCGACATGGAAGGCAAGGCCGGCTCGACGCTGCTGCTGCACAATGTGCCGGGCACCGAAGCCGACCGCGTGCTGCTGGTGGGCCTGGGCAAGGAAAAGGAATTTCGCGAGAAGGAATACCGCAACGCCATTGCCACCGCGATCCAGACCCTCAACGAAACCGGCGGTTTCGATGGCACGGTCTTCCTGACCGAGTTGCCGGTGAAGAAGCGCGACGTTGCCTGGCGGGTACGCCAGGCAACGATGGTGGCCCATGAGACGCTCTACCGTTTCGACCGGCTCAAGTCGAAGAAGGACGACGTGCGCCGGCCGCTACGCAAGGTGACCTTCTGCGTCGAGCGCCGCTCCGATCTGGCCGCCGCCGAGGCTGCGCTGCTCCAGGGCGAGGCCATCGCCGCCGGCCAGGCACTGATGAAGGATATGTCCAACCTGCCCGCCAATTTCTGCACGCCGACCTATCTCGCCGAACAGGCGCGGGCCATGGCCGGGGAACTCGGCCTCGACGCCGAGGTGCTCGAGCGCGAGGACATGGAAAAGCTCGGCATGCATAGCCTGCTCTCGGTCGCGCGCGGCTCGCACCAGCCGCCGAAATTCATCGTGCTGCGCTACACGGGCGGCGAGACCGGGGACAAGCCCATAGTTCTTGTGGGCAAGGGCGTCACCTTCGACACCGGCGGCATTTCGCTCAAGCCCGCCCCCGAGATGGACGAGATGAAGTACGACATGTCCGGAGCGGCCAGCGTGATCGGCGCCATCAAGGCCGCCGCCATGATGAAGCTGCCGCTCAACGTCGTCGCTGTCATTCCCGCCACCGAGAACATGCCGGGCGGCCAGGCCACCCGGCCGGGCGATGTCGTCACCTCGATGTCGGGCCAGACCATCGAGATTCTCAATACCGACGCCGAGGGCCGGCTGATCCTCTGCGACGCACTGACCTACAGCGAACGTTTCGAGCCCGATTGCGTGGTCGACGTGGCCACGCTCACCGGCGCCTGCGTCATCGCGCTCGGCCATGTCGTCACCGGCCTCTTTGCCAACAACGACAGCCTGGCCCGCGAGCTGCTCGACGCCGGCCAGGAAGCCTACGACCGCGCCTGGCAGATGCCGTTGTGGGAGGATTACCAGGAGCAGTTGCACAGCAATTTCGCCGACATGGCCAACATCGGCGGCCGCCCCGGCGGCTCGATCACCGCAGCCTGTTTCCTCTCGCGCTTCGCCAAAAAATACCGCTGGGCGCACCTCGACATCGCCGGCACCGCTTGGCGCGGCGGCAAGAAGAAAGGCTCGACCGGGCGCCCGGTGCCCCTGCTCGCCCACTTCCTGATGGCGCGCGCGGGGATCGCGGATTAAGCAACGTGACGCGCGTCCTTTTTCTCCATGGTGCGACCGACCGGCTGGCGGCGGCAGCGCGCTGGCTGGGTGAATCCGCAGCCACAAAACGGAACGTGGTGGTCTATGCGCCGCTCGCCGACACCGCCGAGCGCCTCGACCGCCTGCTGTGGACGCAGCTCGCCACCGGCTTCGTGCCGCATGCGCTCGCCGATTCGCCGCTCGCGGCCGAGTCGCCGATCGTCATCGCCAGCCAGCTCGACACCCTGCCCCACGACCGGACCCTGCTGAATCTCGGCGACGATGTTCCACCGGGTTTCTCGCGCTTCGAGGAACTGGTCGAGGTGGTCAGCGGCGAAGATGCCGTGCGCCTGCCGGCGCGCGACCGCTTCAAGTTCTACCGCGAACGCGGCTACGCCCCGGAGTCCCGGGAAATCGGGACGCAGTGAAGCCATGACCGACAACATCATCGACAAGGCGGATTCGCTGATGCGCCGCCATCGAGCCTTCGTCGCCGGCGAGGCGATGCCCGCCGACAGCCCAACCGCCGTCCCGCCAGCGCCGACTTTTTCGGCGGCCAGCACTGAAGCCGAGGCCGAGGACATTCCGCTGCTGACCGAAGTCGTGGCGGATGACGCTGGCGCGATGGGACTTCCGCCGCTGGCCGGTGGCACCGACATCGAAGTCCTGCTGCGCGAACGGCTGGCCGCCGCCCTGCCGCGGCAACGTGAGGTGCTGCGCCACGAACTGGCGCTCTGGCTCGACGAACAGTTGCCGCAGATCGTCATGCGCGTGCTCGACGGCGTCACCGACCAGCTCGTCGCCCAGATCAATACCCAAGCCCGCATGGCGCTGCTGCCCAAGCTTCAAGCCGCGCTCGAAGCCGATAATTCAGGACTGAGTACCGAGGACTGAGTCCAAAACCCAACCCTCATCCCTCAGTCCTCATCCTCATCCCTCAGTCCTCATCCCTCAGTCCTATCTTTTATGGAACTTGCCAAGAGCTTTGAACCCGCCGCCATCGAGCGCCGCTGGTATCCCGAATGGGAGGCGCGCGGCTACTTCGCCGCCGGCCTCGACACCTCGAAATCCGACAACTTCTGCATCCTGCTGCCGCCGCCCAACGTCACCGGCACGCTGCACATGGGCCACGGCTTCAACCAGGCGATCATGGATACGCTGACGCGTTACCACCGCATGCGCGGCGCCAACACGCTGTGGCAGCCGGGGACCGATCACGCCGGCATCGCCACCCAGATCGTCGTCGAGCGCCAGCTCGACGCGCAGGGCATCTCCCGCCACGACCTCGGCCGCGACAAGTTCCTCGAGAAGGTCTGGGAGTGGAAGGAATACTCGGGCGGCAGCATCACCCGCCAGATGCGTCGCCTCGGCACCAGCCCGGACTGGACGCGCGAGCGCTTCACCATGGACGCCGGCCTGTCGAAGATCGTCACCGAGACCTTCGTCCGCTTGCACAAGGAAGGCTTGATCTACCGCGGCAAGCGGCTGGTCAACTGGGACCCGAAGCTGCTCACCGCCGTCTCCGACCTCGAGGTGGTCAGCGAGGAAGAGGACGGCTCGATGTGGGATATCCGCTATCCTTTCGCCGAGGGCGAAGGCGCGCTGATCGTCGCCACCACGCGCCCGGAAACGCTGCTCGGCGACGTCGCCGTGGCGGTGAACCCCGATGACGAACGCTACGCCCATCTCGTCGGCAGGCATGTCCGCCTGCCCCTGTGCGACCGCACCATTCCGATCATTGCCGACAGCTATGTCGACCGGGCGTTCGGCACCGGCTGCGTCAAGATCACGCCGGCGCACGATTTCAACGACTGGCAGGTCGGCCATCGCCACGGCTTGGCGCCGATCTCGATCCTGACCCTCGATGCCCGCATCAACGAGCACGGCCCGGAAAAATATCGCGGCATGGACCGCTACGATGCCCGCAAGGCCATCGTCGCCGACCTCGAAGCCCTCGGCCTGCTCGCCTCGACCAAGCCGCACAAGCTGATGGTGCCGCGCGGCGACCGCACCGGCGTGGTGATCGAGCCGATGCTCACCGACCAGTGGTTCGTCGCCATGAGTAAACCGGCCGCCGACGGAAAAAGCATCGCCGGCAAAGCGCTGGAATGCGTCGCCTCGGGCGAGATCAGGTTCGTGCCCGAGCAGTGGGTCAACACCTACAACCAGTGGCTCAACAACATCCAGGACTGGTGCATCTCGCGCCAACTGTGGTGGGGCCACCAGATCCCGGCCTGGTATTCCGACGACGGCCGCATCTATGTCGCGCACGACGAGACCGAGGCCTACGCGCAGGCGAAGCACGACGGCTACAGCGGCGGCCTCGAGCGCGACCCCGACGTGCTGGACACTTGGTACTCCTCGGCCCTGTGGCCCTTCTCGACGCTGGACTGGACGCCTTCGTTCCCGGTCAAATCGAATCCGGCGCTCGACCTTTACCTGCCCTCGACGGTGCTGGTCACCGGCTTCGACATCATTTTCTTCTGGGTCGCCCGCATGGTGATGATGACCAAGCACATCACCGGCAGGATCCCCTTCAAGCACGTCTATGTCCATGGCCTGATCCGCGACGCGGAAGGGCAGAAGATGTCCAAGTCCAAGGGCAACGTGCTCGACCCCATCGACCTCATCGACGGCATCAGCCTCGACGACCTGGTTGCCAAGCGCACAACCGGCCTCATGAACCCGAAGCAGGCCGAGCAGATCGCCCGGCGCACGCGCAAGGAATATCCGGAAGGCATCCCCGGCTTCGGCACCGACGCGCTGCGCTTCACCTTTCTTTCGCTGGCCAGCCCGGGTCGCGACATCAAGTTCGACATGAACCGCTGCGAGGGTTATCGCAACTTCTGCAACAAGCTGTGGAACGCCACGCGCTTCATGCTGATGAACTGCGAAGGCCAGGACGTCGGCCAGGACGACGACGCCGACTTCGACTACGGCGACGCCGACCGCTGGATCGTTTCGCGCCTGCAACGCACCGAGGCCGAGGTGGCGAAGCATTTCGCCGACTACCGTTTCGACCTGCTGGCGCGGGCCATCTACGAATTCGTCTGGGACGAGTACTGCGACTGGTATCTCGAGCTGGCCAAGGTCAGTCTGCAGTCGGACAACGCCGCCCGCCAGCGCGCCACGCGACGCACGCTGGTGCGCGTGCTCGAGGCCACGCTCCGCCTGGCCCACCCGCTGATCCCGTTCATTACCGAGGAACTGTGGCAATCGGTTAGGGATCTGGCCGGGCGCCAGGGCGACTCCATCATGCAGCAGGCCTACCCGGCGAGCGAGACGGCGCGCATCGACACGGGCGCCGAGGCCAGAATCCAGTTGCTCAAGGACATGGTCGGCGCCTGCCGTAGCTTGCGCGGTGAAATGAACATTCCCCCCGCGCAGAAGGTGCCGCTAGTCGGCGCCGGTGACACGGCAACCCTGGAGGCCGTCGGCCCCTACCTCGCCGCCCTGGCCAGGCTGACCGGGGTCGTGGCGGTGGAAACGCTGCCCGACACCGAAGCGCCCGTGCAGATCGTCGGCCAGTTCCGGCTGATGCTCAAGATCGAGATCGATGTCGCGGCCGAACGCGAGCGGCTCGGCAAGGAACTGGCTCGTGTCGACGGCGAAATCGTCAAGGCCGAGAAAAAACTGGCGACGCCGAGCTTCGTCGACCGCGCACCCGCCGCGGTGGTGGCACAGGAGCGGGAACGGCTCGCCGGCTTCGGTGCGCTGCGCGAGAAGCTGGCCAGTCAGTTGCAGCGTCTGAAATGAATGAGGGCCCCACTGGGGCCCTCATCTCTCGTCTTTGGCCTCCCGCCGCAATTTCGCCGAGGGGGCCCGTCACGGTGCTGTGCTTATTTCACCCCGGCGACGTCTTCCATCATTTTCAGCGTCGCATCCGGATGGCCGCCGATGGCCATGAACTGTCCCATGGTCAGGGACGGGAAGGACAGCGCGGTGCGGAAACGGCCGTGCAGCGCCATTACCTTGCCGTCGACCACGAACACTTCCCACGGCAGCGTTGCGACATGCTCGGCGCCGTTGATCTTCCCGATCCAGTTGCCTTCGCCGTTCTCCTTGTCATTCTGGGCGACGCCGAAGACGGCGAGTTTCTTGTCGGCATAGACGAGTTCGTAGACCTTGCTCAGATTGCCGGCGCCCTTGGCTAGATTGTCGCGGACAGCCTTGACCGCGGCATCGAAGTTGCCATAGTCCCGCAGGGTGGAGCGGTCATCGAAGCGCTCCATGCCGAACATATAGCGGTAAGTCGGCAGGTCGTCGGCGTCGACTTCGCCGCCGAAGGGCTTGCCTGCGCCGAAGGTGGACTGGAGCTTGCCGGCGACCGCCTTGTAGGCGGCTTCCGCCTTGCCGTAGTTCTTGCGCAGATAGGCGCGACCCCAGTACTCCGGATTGGAGTAGGACACGGTGCCGTCTGACTTGACGCCGATGCGGATCGGAATGGCAACGACGGCCGTGCCGCCCATGGCCTTGAGCGCATCGGTGAACCCGCTGTCGGTCACCATGATCGCGCCGTGGCTGGGAATGCCCTGCGGCTGGTAACGACCCACCACGGTGAATCCCGCAGCGGTCAGTTTCTGCTCGGCAGCCGCCATCGCGGCCTTGACGCCGCCACCGGCGACCTTGGCATCGGCGTAAACGAAGGGTTGCAGCGCCCAAGCGGAAAGCGCCGCGAACATCAGGGCAGTACCGGCAATAAAGCGTTTCATGGAGTCTCCTTTTGTTCAGTGAATGATTGTTTTCTTATGAAACAACGGCCGAAAAAAATCGGCGACGCATAATGCGTCGCCGATCCTAGCGTGGTTTACAGCACTCGGTTAGAAGCGCCGTGTAAACATCGCCTGCCAGTTGACCTGGCTGTGGCTGGTCGTGATGTTGCTCGCATTCTTGACACTGTTTTCCGGCGCCATGGTCACCGAGAAATCGACGTTCGAATCCTTGCTTACCGCATAACCCAGGCCCGCCGTGTATTGATGGGTGATGATGGCGGGGAACAACGGGTTCATGAACTGCGAGTTCACCGGGTCGTTGGCGATGTTGGCGCCAAAACGCAGGGTCATCGCGTCGCTCATCTTGTACGAAGCGCCGATCTGGAACACATCCTGGTCGACCCAGTTCATGGGCGACGCCATATTCATGGCGCTACCCGCAAACATGCCATCCGTCGCAATGAATTGCAGGCGGAATGTCTTCATGGTTTCAGACCACTTGATCAACTTGTAGTCGGCCACGATCTGCCACTGGCTGTTGGCCTGGTAAGAGATGCCGATGCCGTAGGTCTCGGGCCACTGGAAGTCGATGATCTTGTAGTTACCACTCACGCTCATCTGACTCAAACCACCCGTTCCGAGGGAAGCAGCTCCGGTGTTTGGACCGACTTTCACCTGCATATTCACCTTGCCGCTGCCGGTCATGTCCTTCAGATTGGTCTTGGCATGGTAAACACCGCCAACCGCCAGTTGCGGCGTCGCCTTCCAGGTAAATCCAACGTTGAAGGCCGTGCCCGTCGTCGTGGCCTTCTGTTTCATCTTGTTGGTGCCTTCGGAGACGTCGATGGCCATGTAATCAACGTCGTTAATGCAAGCACCGCCCAGCGCGGGAATACCGGCGCCAGTGCATGAGCCGCCCGGAGCATTATTGTTGAAAACACCAAACAAGCCGGTAATCATGCTTCCACCGACGACACCGCTAGCCACCATCCCCGAGAGCAAACTTCCGGACATCGGCTGGCGCATGTCCATGCCGCCCCAGAGATAGTCGAACGTGCCGGCAATGTTGAAGTTTTCCGTCACATCGAAACCCAGGGGAAACAGGATGCGGCCGATGCCGAGTTCGGTGCGCGCTTCCTGCCCGGAACCACCAGAGGTAGTCCCGATCATCGAGCTATATCCGCTGATAAACGAGCTCGTGCCGTATTCCGTTCCCATGCCGCCCTGCGCCATCATGCCGACGCCCCAGGTAACGATGCCATCCTTGCGGGTATAGCCAACCGCCGGCATGTAATAGCCCGAGCCGTCCGAATGCTTCGACGTGCCGGGCATGCTGGAGTCGATGTTCGGATTCAGGTTGCCGATCGCCACGGCGAAACGGCTGGTGCCGCTCTTGATCAAGGTCAGCGTGGCGGGGTTGTTGATGAGACCCGCGTTGCCGTTGTCGTAGGCCATCGAGGCGCCACCCATGCCGGTGGCGACCGGGCCGTAGCCTTCCAGGTTCATGCCGTTGGTGGCGAAGGCCGGGCTGGCGAGGCCAGCAACGGTCAGCAGAGCAGCGATCTTCTTGAGCTTCATCTATTTCTCCTCCCGCAACGCAGGGTACGTTGGATCAATGGGTTACAAACCAAACCTAAACTTACAACTCAGCCGCGATTTCCAGACTGAGGACTTTCCGAACTATAGTGGGGCGCATGCCCCGGTCGCAACACAAAAAGTGCCCCATTCGGGGGCTCAGTTTGTTCATGTTGCGTCGATACAACATCAGATGAAGAGCGTGACGTCGGCCGTTTGCGCAACGGGCAGGAATGAGGCAGCACCCACGAAGTCCATGCCATCGACGAAGTCTTCATGGTTGAAGCCGAACAACTCCACGGTCATCTGGCAGACGACGAACTTGACGCCGGCTTCTTGGGAGAGTTCGCGAAGTTCCTCGATCTTGGCCACGCCGTTGTTGGCGATGGTCTGCTGCATCAACTTGGTGGCGACCGTCTCGAAGCCCGGGATGCCGGCCTGAATCAGGTTGGGGATGTTCCAGTTGATGCTCTTGAACCAGTCCGGGCCGAAAGGCATTTTCATCGGCATGCCAGGGTTGCCCAGCGGGCTGATCTTCAGGTCGGAAACGTCCTTCTTGACGAGATTGAGGCCGTAGAAGGTGAAGAAGATGGTGACATCCCAGCCCATCGCGGCGGCGGTCGAGGCGAGGATGAACGGCGGGTAGGCCCAGTCCAGCGTGCCCTTGGTGGCGATGATGGCCATCGAGGGGGTCTTGGCTTCCTGAATTTCCTGCAGCTTCTGCGGCAGGATCTCGTCGAGCCGCTGGCGGATCAGATCGTCGATGACGGCAATTTCGGGGGTGGCGCCCATGCTGTTCTCCTCCTTGGTAATTATCGTTGTCGCTGCTTACTTGCGCTTGATGAAGAACTCGAATTCCTTGTTCTTCTCGGCGCTGGAGAGCAGCTCGTTGCCGGTCTGCTTGGCGAAGGCCTGGAAATCCTTGACGGAGCCCGGGTCGGTGGCCAGGATGCGCAGCGTCTGGCCCGGGGTCAGTTCGGTCAGTGCCTTCTTGGCGCGCAGAATAGGCAGCGGGCAGTTGAGGCCGCGGGCGTCGAGTTCTTTGTCGAAATTCATTTCGTTTCCTCGCAGAGTGTGAGTTGTGGGTGAAGGGTAAAATGATCGGGTATCAAGAAAGAGCGCTGCGGCAGGTCGGCACCCGGGAAATTAAGTACGCGATGATATTCCGAGGCGGCCGGCCTTAGCAACCCTCATCGCTGCTGCAATGCAACAGCCGGGTCAGCCAATACCTTGGTAATAGAGATTCTGCGGATGGTTGGCCTGGGCGAAGAAGAACCAGCGCTCGGCCATCAGGCCGAGATACTGCACCATGAAGGCGAACAGCATGAGTTCCAGCGCCCCGGCGCCGGTGAATCCCGTGGCGAGCAGCAGCGCCGGGACGACGAAGGCCAGCAGCAGGAAAAGCCACTTGAGCGAGCGCAGGAATCCGGCGCTCTTGCCGTGGAAGAACTCGCGGGTGTTGAAGGAACCGCCCATGAAGCCCTGCGCCTTCTGCACGATCCTGGGATGCTTGATGCCAATGGCCGTTTGCAGCGTGGATTTCGGTTTCAAACGGGCGTTGCGGATCAGCGACGCGACACGACTGACCAGACCAAGCAGGGTGAGGACTGCGGCCCAGCCGGCGAAGAAGCGCACCAGGTCGGGCGCGGCAACGGCGGCGAACACGGTGGCGAGCGTGAAGCCGGAGGCGCCGCCGAGCAGGATGTAGTTGATGACGGTCAGCGGCGAATGCCATTCGCGCAGGAAACGCAGGCAGGCGTAGATCATGGCGGTGCAGACATAGAGCGCGAAGGCGAGCACGGTGCCGACGACGCCGAGCACGACGGTGAGATCGATGGCGATGTTGCCGGGCAGCGTGGCCAGCACCGGCTTGAAGTCGAAGAGGTGCGCGACGCCGTAAAGGAACACCGTACCCATGAACGCCGGCAGCACGATCACCTCGCGCGACAGCCACGAGGTGCGCCATTGCGTCGCCGAGCGCCAGGCGCGCTCGGGGCGGCCGAGGTGGAAAAACGACGCAATCAGGCCGCCGATCAGGAACAACAGGGCGACGATGCTGCCATGGGCGTAAAAGGCGTGGCTGTCCTGCTTCGGCAACAAATCGAACAGGGCGTAGGACTGGGCGGTGAACAACGCGAGGAACAGGCCCTGGCCGACGCCGATGAGCGTGGTGAGAAAGATGACGGAGAACGCGGGATGCATGGTTTATTTAGCGAGAAATAACGGGATTGGGTGCCGAGTAAGCAAACGAGCGCAGCGAGCAAATCAGTCGCCTCCCCGCGAGGGGAGGATGGGAGGGGCGGGCGTCTGTTGCCTTTAACGATTTCATGGCACGGGCGTGGTCTTGGCGACCATGTAAGTTGGGCTTACCAGGAGGTGACGTCGTCGAGCGAGGGCTCGGACTTGCCGGGCTTGGGCAGCAGGCCGTCGATCTTGAGGGGATTGTCGGCGCGCTCGATCTCATCGACGCGCAGGCGCAGCTTGGTCTTGCGCCGCGGCAGGTAGTGGTTGGCCGGACTGGTGCCCCACTCCGGCATCAACTGGTAGCCACCGGATTCACGGATGGCATGGCTGACCTCGGACTCCGGGTCATGGATATCGCCGTAGAGGCGCGCGCCGGTCGGACAGGCGCGCACGCAAGCGGGGCGGCGCTCCTCTTCCGTCATGTCCGGATCGTAGAGGCGGTCGACGCAGAGGGTGCATTTCTTCATCACCTTCTGCGACTCGTCGAACTCGCGCGCGCCGTAGGGGCAGGCCCACGAGCAGTACTTGCAGCCGATGCACTTGTCGTAATTGACAAGGACGATGCCGTCCTCCTTGCGCTTGTAGGAAGCGCCCGTCGGACACACCGGCACGCAGGGCGGATCCTCGCAATGCAGGCAGGATTTCGGGAAGTGCACCGTTTCCGTATTGGGAAACTCGCCGACCTCGAAAGTCTGCACGCGGTTGAAGAAGGTTCCGGTCGGGTCCTTGCCGTAGGGATTCTGGTCCACCATCGGGCCGGCCTCGCCGGAGGTGTTCCATTCCTTGCAGTTGGTGACGCAGGCCTGGCAGCCAACGCAGACGTTGAGGTCGATTACGAGAGCGAGTTGGGTCATTTGTTCTTGCCAGCGAAGAAGTTCCAGACGCTCTTGCGCTCGGACTGGCCGGGATAAGGCTTCAGCGGCTCGAACTGCGGCGAAGTGACCGCCGTCTCGCCAGCGCCGACTTTATAGATCCGCACGCGCACGTCGTACCACGCGGCCTGCCCGGTGATCGGATCGGAATTGGAAATATTGCCCGGCCCGGCCTTGTCCACGCTGGCCGGCAGTTCCTCGGAGATCAGGTGGTTGAGCAGGAAGCCGCGTTGCGACTCGTTGGCATCCGGCGTCAGGTTCCAGGCACCCGCCGCCTTGCCGATGGCGTTCCAGGTCCACACCGTGCCCGGCTCGACCGCCTCGGAATGGCGGGCCATGCAGCGCACCTTGCCCCACTGCGATTCGACCCAGATCCAGTCGCCGTCCTCGATGCCGGCGACGCGGGCGGTATGGCTGTTCACGTAAAGGTAATTGTGGGTGTGGATCTGCCGCAACCAGGCGTTCTGCGAATCCCACGAGTGGTACATCGCCATCGGCCGCTGGGTCACGGCGCACAGCGGGTACTTGTGCTTGTCGGAGGCCTGGCTCTCCAGCGTCTCATAGTAGAAGGGCAGCGGGTCGAAATAGGTCTCGACGCGTTTCTTCAGGTGCTCCGGCGGCTTGCGCGTGAGCCCCTTGCCCTGCGCCGCCGTGCGGAACTTTTGCAGCACCTCGGAGTAGATGTGGATCAGGATCGGTTCGGCGTAGCGCGTGATGCGGCTGCGCTGCGACCATTCGAGGTAGCCCTTGTTCCAGTTGCGCATGTACTGGTAGCTCTTGGGCAGTTCGTAGTGGAAGACGCAGTCGTTCTTGGCGTACATCTCCCACTGGTTTGGGTTCGGTTCCCCGCGGAGTGATTTTTCGCCACCCTTGCCGCGCCAACCGGCGAGGAAGCCGATGCCCGAGCCGGGCTCGGTCTCGTAGTTGACGATGAAGTCCGGGTAGTCGCGGTACTTGCGACTGCCGTCCTTGTTCACGAACACCGGCAGCTTGAGGCGGGTGCCGAGTTCGATCAGCACTTCCTGGAAGGGCTTGCATTCGCCCGTCACTGGCACCACCGGGATGCGCACGGAATCGACCGGGCCGTCGAACTCGGAAATCGGCCGATCGAGAATCGACATGACATCGTGGCGCTCGAGGTAGGTGGTATCCGGCAGCACCAGGTCGGCAAAGGCCGTCATCTCGGACTGGAATGCGTCGCAAACGACGAGGAAGGGAATCTTGTATTCGCCATCCTCGCCCTTGTCGTTGAGCATCTTGCGGACCTCGACGGCGTTCATGGTCGAGTTCCACGACATGTTGGCCATGAAGATCAGCAGGGTGTCGATGCTGTAGGGATCGCCGCGCCAGGCGTTGGTGATGACGTTGTGCATCAGGCCGTGCACCGACAGCGGGTACTCCCAGGAGAAACCCTTGTCGATGCGCACCGGCTTGCCCTGCTCGTCGACAAACAGATCGTCGGGGTCGGAGGGCCAGCCCAGCGCCATGCCGTCGAGCGGGTGATTCGGCTTGACCGCCAGCGGCGTGTTCGGCGTGCGGGCGCAGGGCGGGATCGGCCGCGGGAACGGCACCTTGTGGCGAAAACCGCCCGGCCGGTCGATGGTGCCGAGCAGCGACATCAGGATAGCCAGCGCGCGGATGGTCTGGAATCCGTTGGAGTGCGCGGCCAAGCCGCGCATGGCGTGGAACGAAACCGGATTGCCGGTGACGCTGTCGTGCTCGACGCCCCAGGAGTCGGTCCAGGAGATCGGCAGCTCGATGCGCTGATCGCGGGCGGTAACGCCCATTTCGCGCGCCAGGCGGCGGATGGTGTCGGCGGATATGCCGGTGATGCCGGCGGCCCAGTCGGCCGTGTAATTCTCGACGCGCTCCTTCAGCAACTGGAACGAAGGCTTGACCGGCGTGCCGTCACGCAGCGTGAACTCGCCGAACAGGTAAGGGTCGGCTCCGGCCTGATGGGTGACGACGGCCTTGTCGGTATTGCGGTCCCACCACAGCTTGTCCTGCGGGTCGTAGCAGGCTTCCTCTTCCGGCACCTCGGTGCGCAGGAACATGCCGAACTCGTCGCTGGCCGCATCGACGTTCACCAGTTGGCCGGCGTTGGAATACCTGACCAGGAAGTCGCGGTCGTAAAGGCCGAGCGCGATGATTTCGTGGATGATGGCCAGCAGCAGCGCGCCGTCGGTGCCGGGACGGATGGGCACCCATTCGTCGGCGATCGCCGAATAACCGGTGCGCACCGGGTTGATCGAAATGAAGCGGCCGCCGTCGCGCTTGAACTTGCCCAGCGCCATCTTGAGCGGATTGGAATGATGGTCCTCGGCGGTGCCGATCATCACGAAAAGTTTCGACCGATCCAGGTCGGGACCGCCAAACTCCCAGAAGGAGCCGCCGATGGTGTAGATCATGCCGGCGGCCATGTTGACCGAGCAGAAGCCGCCATGCGCCGCATAGTTGGGCGTGCCGAACTGGCGGGCGAAGAGGCCGGTCAGCGCCTGCATCTGGTCGCGACCGGTGAACAGCGCGAACTTCTTCGGGTCGGTGGCGCGGATTTTGGCCAAGCGCTCGGACAGGATGGTGAACGCCTCTTCCCAGCTGATCGGTTCGAACTCGCCCAGACCGCGATCCGAACCAGCCTTGCGCCGCAACGGCCGCGTCAGCCGCGCCGGCGAATACTGCTTCATGATGCCCGAGCTGCCCTTGGCGCAGATCACCCCCTTGTTGAGCGGGTGGTCGGGGTTGCCGTCGATGTAGCGGATCTGCCCATCGCGCAGATGCACGCGTATGCCGCAGCGGCAGGCGCACATGTAGCAGGTGGTCTTCTTGATCTCCGTGACCGGAGCGGGTGCGGGGGATGCTTGCATGGGGGGCGGGCAAACGGTAAATTAGAACTTGGCGATATTCTGACAAAATTTGATCCAAATCAACAAGGGGAAAGTTTTTATTTCCGAATAAACTCCCCCATCCCCTTGCGCCAACAAGGAAAGAGGCCAACACATGAGCACAAACATTCCCGACTTCAACGAACAGGAAAAACGCCTGATCAGCCAGACCCTGCGCGAACGCTATGGCATGGACGTGCCGATCGAGGTCGCCGATGCCGAGTTGATGCTCGATCAACTCACCGAAGCGCTCGATACCTGCCCGACCGTGATCTGGGAGCAACGCGGCGCCCACTTCGTCGTGTTCAAGACCGGCGATAACCGATTCCGCTGCCAGTTCTACTATACCGAAACCCAGCAGTTCGGCACCGGCAAGGACGAGTATGACAGCCTCGGTGACTGCATCATCACCCTCCTGCAAGTGCAATCCGACCACGAACGCGAGAAGGCCGGCATGCGCTCGGGCATGAACGCCGTCGACTTCAGCAAGGCCAACGATGGCGAGGAATACTACGGCCCGCTGATCGTCTGATCCGATGACCCTCGACCGCGCCCGCGAACTGCTGGCCCGCCAGGTCAGCTTCGGCGGCGGCTACCAGCGCAACGGCGCCCGCCTGATTCTGGCCGAGGTGACACGCGATCACGGCCAGCAGGCTGTCGATGGCCTGATTGCCGAGTTGCAGCTGGACACGACCTTTGGCTTTGCCCTCGGCGAGCACTTCACCACTCCGGGAATGAAATGAAAATCTGCATCGTTTCCGACAGCCATGATCGCGCCCAGCACCTTTCGGCCGCGGTCGCCGAAGCCAAAACCCTGGGCGCCGAGGCCGTCATCCACTGCGGCGACATCATCGGCGGCAACACCCTCCGCGCTTCGCTCAAACTCGGCCTGCCGATGCACGTGGTCCATGGCAACAACCTCGGCGACCCCGTGGCCATCGGCCGCCTCGCCTGCAATTCCGACTCGTTGCTGCACTATCACGGCCACGACGCCGGCATCAGCCTCGGCGGTCGCCGCATATTCATCACCCACTATCCGCACCTCGGCCGCGGCATGGCCTGCACCGGCGACTACGACGTGGTCTGCTGCGGCCACAGCCACGAGGCACTGATCACCCAGGAGCCCAACGTGACCGGCGGCAAGACCTGGCTGGTCAATCCGGGTACCGTCGCCGGCATCGCCGGCGCACCGGCGACGTGGATACTCGGCGACCTCGATGCCATGACCTTCGAGCTCTGCCGGACACCGACCTGAAAAGTCGGCACCCCAAGGGTACTTCCTGCGGGGCGCGCTGGCGGGACGGCGCGGATCGCATCCAGCGCCGCCGGCAACCCGCCAATTCGCTCAAATTTACGAGGCCTATTGGTCAATAGGAATTTTTTAGCAAAATCTTGATTTCAGCCGGTTTGCCCGCAGAAGCCCGAGAGTAGAATCGCCGCGTTCATCCTGAACACCCGAACACTCTTCATCGGAGGCTCGATGTGACGGCTTCAATCGCAACAGGCCAGACGATCCTTGTCGTCGGCGGCGGCATCTCCGGCATGACCGCGGCCCTGGAAGCCGCTGAATGCGGCAAGCAGGTAATCCTGGTCGAAAAGACCCCCACGCTCGGCGGTCGCACCGCCCAGCTCTATCGCTACTTCCCCAAGATGTGCCACCCGACCTGCGGGCTGGAGATCAACTTGAGGCGCCTCAAGGGCAACCCCAACGTGCGCGTGATGACCCTGACCGAAGTCACCGCGGTGGCCGGCAGTCGCGGCAACTACGCCGTGACGCTCAAGGTTGCGCCGCGCCACGTCACCGAGAACTGCACCGCCTGCGGCGACTGCGGCAAGGCTGTGACCAGCGAAATCGCCGACGCCTACAACTACGGCCTGGGCAAGGTCAAGGCGGCCTACCTGCCGCACGCGATGGCCTATCCGCAACGCTACGTCATCGACCCGTCGATCGCCGGCACGGCCGAGGGCGAAGCCGCCAAGGCCGCCTGCAAGTACGGCGCGGTCGATCTCGGCATGCAGGAAGAGACCGTCCAGCTCAACGTCGGCGCCGTGGTCTGGGCGACCGGCTGGCGTCCCTACGACGCCAACAAGATCCAGCCCTACGGCTACGATCGTTACGCCAACGTGATCACCAGCGTCGAGTTCGAACGCCTGGCCGATCCGCACGGGCCCACCGGGGGCAAGATCCTGCGTCCCGGCGATGGCAAGGAAGCGAAGAACATCGCCTTCATCCAGTGCGCCGGCTCGCGCGACGAGAACCATCTGCGCCACTGCTCGCGCATCTGCTGCATGGCCTCGCTCAAGCAGACCCAGTATGTGCGTGAAGCCTGGGGCGACGAAGGCAAGTCGACGATCTACTACATCGACATCCGCGCCATCGACCGCTTCGAGGACTTCTACCAGATGGTGCAGAAGGACGCGACCGTCAGCTTCGTCAAGTCCAAGGTCGCCCGCATCGCGGAGAACAAGGACAACGGCAATCCGGTACTGCACGGCGTCGACACCGAGGGCTACCACCGCTACGCCACCGAGCACGACCTCGTCGTTCTCGCGGTCGGCATGGAGCCGGAAGTGACGGGAGTGAAACTGCCGGACGACATCATCCTCGACTCCTCGAACTTCATCGAGGGCTCCAGGGACGGCGGCATGATCGGCGCCGGCGCCGCCTCCAGCCCGCTCGACGTCAACCGCGCGGTGCAAAGCGCCACGGCCGCTTCCCTGCGGGCAATCCAGGTCATTCACAAGAATGCCGCCACGGAGAATGCATAACCATGGCTGATAATAAATTTGCTGCGTACATCTGTTCCGGCTGCGGCCTCGGCGACAAGCTCGACGTTGGTTCGCTGGAGAAAATCGCCCAGAAAGAGGGCAAGATGACGGTGGTCAAGAATCATCCCTTCCTCTGCTCAGCCTCCGGCGTGCAGATGATCAAGGACGACATCGCCAATGAGGGTGTCACCCACCTGTGCATCGCCGCCTGCTCGCGTCGCGCCAAGACCGAGGCCTTCAACTTCCCGACGGCAGCCGTCTCCCGCACCAATCTGCGCGAGGGCGTGCTCTGGGTCGTGGCCGAAGGCTCCGACCATGACGAGGTCCGCCAGGAAATGGCCGAGGACTACGTCCGCATGGGCTGCGCCGAAGTCAAGAAAATGAAGCTGCCCGAGGGCAACCCCAACCGCGATCAGGCGCAGAACAAGCGCATCCTGGTCGTCGGCGGCGGCATGTCCGGCATGACGGCGGCACTGGCCGCTGCCGAAGCCGGCTACGAGGCGGTGCTGGTCGAGAAGACCGGCGCGCTCGGTGGCTTCGCCGCGAACCTGTGGAAGCGCGTGCCTTTCAGCAGCCCCTACGCCGAGCCCCAGGCCACCGGCGTCGAGGAGATGGTCGCCAAGGTCACGGGCAACACCAGGATCAAGCTGCATCTGAACACGACGGTCGCCGAGACCGGTGGCGCGCCCGGCCGCTTCACCGTGAAACTGGCACGGGAATCCGGCGCCGTCAGCGACGAGACCGTCGGCGCCATCGTCCAGGCCAGCGGCTTCACTCCCTACGACATGGCCAAGCTGCCCGAACTCGGCGGCGGCCAGGCCAACGTGGTCGACCAGGCCGGGCTCGAAGCCCTCGCCAAAACGGCCAACGGCGGCGCCATCAAGCGCGCCGACGGCAAGATCGTTACGTCGGTGGTGTTCGTGCAGTGCGCCGGCCAGCGCGACGACACCGGCACCCACCTCTCCTACTGCTCTGGCCATTGCTGTGCCACCAGCATCAAGCAGGCGATGTACTTCAAGGACGCCAACCCCGACGTCGACACCGTGGTCATGTACACCGACCTGCGCGTGCCGGGCATGGGCGAGGACTTCTATCGCAGCGCCCAGCAGAAGGGCGTGATCTTCACCAAGGGCAAGGCCTCCAAGGTCACCGGCGGTGATTCGTGCAAGGTCGAGTTTTCGGATTTGATCCTCGACGAGCAGACCTCGGTCGACGCCGATCTGGTGGTGCTCGCCACCGGCCAGGTCGCCAACGCCGGCGTCAATCTGGACGCCTGGACCGAGGTCAACACCGCGGCCGAGGGCGGCAACGAGGAAGCCAAGGTCAAGCGGTCCGGGATGAAGACGATTTCCGTCCTCAACCTCAACTACCGCCAGGGCCCGGACATGCCGCAGTTCAAGCATGGCTTCGCCGACTCGCACTTCATCTGCTTCCCCTACGAAACGCGCCGCACCGGCATCTACGCCGCCGGCCCGACGCGGCGGCCGATGGACATGCTGCAGGCGACCGAGGACGCCACCGGCGCCGCGATGAAGGCGATCCAGGCCGTCGAGAACGCCGCGCAGGGCCGCGCCGCCCATCCGCGCGCCTGGGATCTGTCGTTCCCGAGCGCCCGCCTCGAAGGCTGCACCCAGTGCAAGCGCTGCACGGTGGAATGCCCGTTCGGCGCCATCGACGAAGACGAAAAGCGCTTCCCCGTGTTCAACGAACAGCGCTGCCGCCGCTGCGGCACCTGCATGGGCGCCTGCCCGGTGCGCGTGATCTCCTTCGAGAACTACTCCTGCGACACCGTCGGCAGCCAGATCAAGGCCGTCAATGTGCCGGACGAGGACGAGGAGAAGCCGCGCATCCTGATTCTCGCCTGCGAGAACGACGCCTACCCGGCGCTCGACATGGCCGGCGTCCAGCGCCTCAGCTACTCGGCCTACGTCCGCGCCATTCCCGTGCGCTGTCTCGGCTCGGTGAACACCATCTGGATCACCGACGCCCTCAACGGCGGCTACGACGGCGTGATGATGATGGGCTGCAAGAAGGGCGACGACTACCAGTGCCACTTCGTCAAGGGCTCGGAGATGGCCCACTACCGCATGAGCAAGATCGGCGACACCCTGAAGCAGATGGGCATCGAGCCCGAGCGGGTGGTGACGGAGGAAGTCGCCATTACCGACAATGCGCGCGTGGCCAAGCTGATCAATGACTATGCCGCCCAGATCAACGATCTCGGCCCCTCGCCCATGAAGGGCTTTGGTTGAGATAGAGGAGCTTGACAACAATGAGCGATCTGAACACCCAGGCCGTCGCGCGCTACAAGAACAACTTCCTCAGGGAAGTCGAGGAGCGAGTCGAAGAAGGCGACATGGTCAAGATGTGCATGCAGTGCGGCGTCTGCGCCGGCTCCTGCCCGCTCGGCCCCCACTGGCAGCATTCGCCGCAGAAGATATTCATGATGATCCGTGCCGGCAAGCGCGAGGAAGTCCTGACGTCGGACTCGATGTGGATGTGCACTTCCTGCTACAACTGCATCGTGCGCTGCCCGCGCCAGTTGCCGATCACCCACATCATGCATGGCCTGGCCAACTACGCCCACCGTCTCGGCATCGCCCCCAAGGGCCAGCCGACGCGCGAGTTTGCGAAAACCTTCTGGAACAACCTGATCAAGAAGGGGCGGGTCAACGAGCTGACGCTCACCCTGGCGCACTACTTCGCCAACGGCATCGGCCCCGGCATCCAGATCGCGCTGAACATGCAGAAGATCGGCCTGGGCATGGTGCTGGCCGGGCGGCTGAACCCGATGGAGATCTTCGGCGGCCACAGCGTCAAGGACCTCAATGGTTTCCACGCCGTGCTGGCCAAGGCGAAGGAAATCGAAGATCGCAAGAAGGGCTTTTCCGCTTAAGCCCGACGGAGAGAAAAATGGCGAAAAAGGAATACGCGTTCTACCCCGGTTGTTCGTCGCAGGCCAAGTCCTCCGCCGCCAACTACCTGACCTCGGTCAACACGATGTGCGACAAGCTCGACATCAAGCTGACCGAGATCCCCGACTGGAACTGCTGCGGCGCCTCCATCGGCTATGCCGAGGGCGGCGAGCTGCCGCGCCTGGCGATCAATGCCCGCAACTTCGCCCTGGCCGAGCAGCACCTGCCGGGCAAGGACATCGTGGCCACCTGCGCCGCCTGCTGGCTGGGCGCGCGCGAGACCAAGGAGCGCCTCGACCACACTTCGCAGTTGATGAAGGAGACCAACGAGGCGCTCGCCGCCGCCGGTCTCAAGTACGAAGGCAAGGTCAACATTCGCCACATGGTCGAGGTACTGATCGAGGATCTCGGCTACGACGCCATCAAGGCGCCAGTGGTCAAGCCGCTCGAGGGTCTCAAGATCGCCGGCTACGTCGGCTGCCAAACCAACCGCCCCTTCGGCATCGACGGCGAATCTTTCGAAAATCCCAAGTATCTCGACAAGTTCATCGAGGTGCTGGGTGGCGAGCCGATCGAAAAGTACGAACAGAAGGTGGCCTGCTGCGGCGGCGCACTGGCTTTCTCCGAGCCCGAGAAGTCGCAGAAGCAGATCCGCGATATCGTCGAGTCGGCGCTCGATCACCAGGCCGAGTTGATCGTCACGCCCTGCCCGCTGTGCCAGGCCAACGTCGAGGTTTACCAGTCCGAGATCAACCGCAAGAACGGCACCAAGTTCGCCGTGCCGGTGGTGTATTACTCGCAGCTGATGGCCGTGGCCTACGGCAGCAGCGCCAAGGATGCCGGCCTCAACGGCCAGCTGATCCGCACCGAGGCGCTCGAAAAGATCGCCAACAGGTAAGCCGGGGTATGACACCCCCCACGCTCACTTCGTTCGCTGCCCCCGCAGGGGGCGCTGCCCCCGCAGGGGGCGCTGCCTCCTTCGGGGCGGCCCTTCAGGAGACATCCATGGAAAAGTCCGCCTACAAGGCGCTGCCGATGCAGATCATCAAGGAGGGCACCAGCTACCTGCCCCCCGGCGGCGGCGTGCCGCGCCTGGTGAAAATGGACTCGCCGGCCGTGACAGTCATGACCGACCTCTGTCAGGTGCCGGCGGCAACCATCCGCGCCGATGCCACGGCAGCCCAGGCCAGCCAGGCGATGATCGCCCGCGGCGTGCGCCTGCTGCTGGTGGTCGATGCGGCGGGCTTCGTCGAGGGTGTCCTCACCGCGCGCGACACCATGGGCGAAAAGCCGGTCAAGTTGCTCGAGGAAAAGGGCGGAAAGCACGACGACTTGCGCGTCGCCGACCTGATGACGCCACGCGACAGGATCGAGGCGCTCGAAATGGCCGCCGTGCTCAAGTCCATGGTCGGCCACGTCGTCACCACCCTGCGCGAATCCGCGCGCCAGCACGCGCTGGTGATCGACCGCGACCCGATCAACGGCGAGGAGCGCATTCGCGGGGTGTTCTCGGCCACGCAAATTGCCCGCCAGCTCGGCATCTCGATCCAGACTTTCGAGGTCGCCAGCACCTTCGCCGCCATCGAATCGGGCCTGGAACGCTGGGGTTTCGGCAAGCAGGTCACGCAGCGCTGAACCAGCGCCGTCCGGTCAGATCAAGGCGCCCGCGGGCGCCATTTTTTTCATCATCGCCGTCCCGCCAGCGCCGACTTTTTAGTTTCTGGCTCCGGTTTCCAGCGGTAGCCGCACGCAGGCGATGGTGCCGCCGTCCGGTCGTCGCGTCAGGTCCACCGACCAGCCGTTGGCGCTGGCGAGTTGGCGCACGATGGCCAGGCCGAGGCCGCTACCGCCGGTGCGACTGCTGCGCGAGGGCTCCAGCCGATAGAAGGGCCGGAACACCGCTTCGCGCTCCGCTTCCGGGATGCCCGGACCGCGATCCATTACACGAATCTCGACCCGGTCGTCGGCCATGCGGTATTCGATATCGATCGCCTGCCCGGCGCCATAGCGCACGGCGTTGTCGACCAGATTGGACAGGATGCGCCTGAGCGCCAGCGGTCGCACACACAGGCGGCAGTCGGGGCCGTGGTGACCACGGATTTCCACTCCGGCGTGCGAAAACTGGCCGACAACCTCGGCAAGCAATTCGCACAGATCGACCTCGGCGCTGTCTTGTTCGGAAAAATCGCGGCTCACCTCCAGGCAGCGGGCGATCAGCTCGTTCATGCCCTCGACGTCGCGCAGCACGCGGTCGAGGAGTTCCGGGTCGGGTTTTTCCGAGATCATTCCCAGCGCCAGCTGGATGCGCGTGAGCGGCGTGCGCAGGTCGTGTGAAATGCCCGCCAGCAGGGTGGTGCGATTGGCCAGCAGTTCCTCGACCTGTTCCCCCATCCGATTGAACTCGCGCGCCAGCGTGGCAAGCTCGGCCGGGCCGGCTTCCGGCAGCGGTTCGAGGCGCAGGCCCTGGCCGATGCGCATGGTCGCCGCCGACAGGCGCGACAGCGGTGCGATCAGCCGGTGGGCCAGCCAGGCCGAGGTGATCAGGGTCACCAGGGCGCCGACCGACAGGATGAGCATCAGGGCGAGCGACGGCTGCACCGCAACCCGGCTGGCGGGGAAACCGACGCGCACCGTGGCGCCGGCCGCCGGCAGGTCGGCCCAGTACCATGACTCGCCATTCTCGGCGCGGCTGGCGCGCAGCGTGACGGGCTGGCCGCTGCGCGCGCTCAGAGCGGACTCGAGCAGATGGAAATAGGGCAGCAGGCTGGTGAACCCGGACACTTCGTGCAGCGGGTCCTGCACCCGCAGGCGATGCAGGCGACCGATGCGCTCCTGCAGTTGCGGCCGCTCGGCGGCCGGGGCCGCGTGCCAGGCTTGCGCCGTTCCCAGCATCAGCGCCGCGAAATCGTCGGTGGCATCGCGGCCGAGCGGGGTCAGGGCGAAATACGTGATAACAGCGAGGGTGAAGACCTGGAACACGAACGAAACCAGCGCAATGACCAGCGCGGTACGGCCGAACAGCGTGCGCGGGGCCATCATGCCGCCGCCGGGCCGTCCCAAGGCGGCATGCGCGGCTTGCCCCCTCTGGGGGTGGGGGGCAGCGAGCCGGTTCTAAGGCGAGCGTGGGGGGCCATCATCCCGCGCGCGTGCCGCCCGGCGAAAACAGATAACCCTCGCCCCAGACGGTGCGGAGGTACACCGGGTGTCCCGGATCGGCCTCGATCTTGCGACGCAGGCGGGTGACCCGCACATCGACCATGCGGTCAAAGGGCCCGCGCTCGTAACCCTTGAGCAGTTCGACCAGGGCATCGCGGCTCAGCACCCGGTCCGGATGGTCGAGCAGCACCTTGAGCAGAGAGAACTCCGCGCCCGACAGTTCGACTTCCGCCCCATTGCGCATCAAACGGTGCGCTTCGATATCGACCTCGAAAGGACCGAAGTGGCGAAAGCGGCCCGGGGCCGCGGGCGGGCGCCGCCGCCGCAGCACGGCGGTCACGCGCGCCAGCAGTTCGCGGTGGCTGAATGGCTTGGGCAGGTAGTCGTCGGCGCCGACCTCCAGGCCGACGATGCGGTCGACCTCCTCGCCACGCGCCGAAAGCATGATGATGGCCGGCGATCCCTCGGCACTGAGCGACCGCGCCAGCACCAAGCCATCCTCCCCCGGCAGCATGACATCGAGCAGGATCAGGTCGACCGGATGGGTGGCAAGGTGATGCTTCATCGCGGTGCCTTCCGCCACCGCCGCGGCGTCGAAACCGTTGTCCGAGAGATAGCGCACCAACAACTCGCGCAAACCCTCGTCGTCATCGACCACCAATATGCGGCCGCGGCATTCAGCCATGGCTTTATTCATTTCCTGAAACAACCTGTAACAACTGCCGCCCCCTCGCAACACGCCGGAAATCGCTTCGCCCTACCCTGCGACAAGCTTCCGACCGATCTGTCGCAAAAGTATCACAAGCGGGCAGGGAGGATAACGGAATCGCCTGCCACATTTGCCGCGGTCAGACTTTTTATTGAAAGAAGGGGAATTCCATGTCCATGAAACAATCGTTTGTTGCAGCCGTTGCCGCCATCGCCGTCCTCGGCGCCACCGCGGTCGGTTCGGTCTTTGCGGCCGAAGAAGCCAAGGCGCCCGCCAATGGTCACAAGTACCCCAGCATCGAGAAGACGTCGGCGGATGCCCCCAAGCAGTTCAAGATGAGCAAGGAATTCATGGGGCAGGTGCAAAAGCTGCCGCCGGAGTTCGTGCAGCAGTTCAAGAAGATGACGGCCAAGCATACCCGCTACAGCGAGGAAGCCACGGCGCGTCAGGTGATGATGGAGTTGCTCTCCGACGTCCAGTGCGTGACGGCGGGACTGATGGTCGAGAACGGCGAGATGGCCGCCGACTGCGCGATTCGCGCCTCCCGCCACCGCTGGCCGAAGGGGCATCTGCTGGCCTACGTGAAGCTCGATCAGATCAACGTCGACTCGCTCTCCGCGCTGCCGAAGGTCAACGAGACGGTCGAGGGCGGCCTGGAGCGCACGGCCGAGTTCGCCATCAAGAAGGATTTCGTCAGCGCCGGCGCCGAAATGGGCAAGGTGCTGAGTGGTTGCTCGACCTGCCACAGCCTGTTCCGCTTCGGCAAGGGCGAGTCTCCCCACATCGTCGAATAGGCCCCGACTGGGCTGGGGGCGGCGTCGTTCACGAGACTGACGCGCGGCCTACGCACCCATGCAAAAGGCGCCCACCGGCGCCTGTTTTTTTGCCGATCGGGCCGTCAGGCGGCGAATGTCCGCACCTTGCGCGGCAGTCTCGCCATGTCGCTCAGTCGCGCGCGCAGCTGGCGCCGTCGTCGTCGCAGACGCCGAGGCCGGAGTCTTCCTCGTTAAAGCCTTCCCTGGCCATGTCCTCGTCCAGCTTGGCGCGCTTCTCGGCGGCCTCGCGCTCGATCTCGACCTGGCGCCCCTTCCAGCTTTCCAGCCGCGCCTTGGCGGCTTCCTCGTTGAGCGCGATGCTCTGCTCGCCAAAAAGCACCTGCCGGAGGAAGCGGAAGGCGAACTGCATCAATTCGACGTCGTCGGCGAGGATCAGGGTGCGCTCGTCATCGGTCATGGTGAACAGCTTGGCAAACGCCTCGCTCTCGACGAAGCTATGGAAGGTATCGACGTCGTAGCAGGCCATGAAGAACAGCTGGCGGCTCTTGAGCGAGGGGGCGCCAATGGTGGGGCCGGAGGATTTCTTCTTCAGCACCAGCTGGCGCCAGCCGCGGGCCAGTTCGTCGTATTCCGGCAAGCCCTGTTCCTTGCGGTAGTCGTCGACGCTGATGCTGCGCGCCACCTCGTGGCCCTTGCAGTGATCTTCCTTGACGATGGCATAGGACTGGCGATCGACGTATTCGTCCTGGCGGCGCATCGACAGCAGGGCCACCGGGTAGTAGCGGCAGGCGGTCGGGCGATCCGCGTAGACGCCACAGCCCTCGGGCTGCATGAAGCGGCAGGCCGTGCCATTTTCGATGGGACGCAGCTTGACCCCGGCCATGCCGTCCTTTTCCATCTCGTAGGGCACGGTGTAGTCGCGCAGGAACTCGGTGGAAGTGGTTTCCAGCCGCTTCTTGAGGCGAACGATGTCGTAGGGCGTCAGCGAAATGTCGATGTTGGAACAGCAGGCGTTCCAGCAGGAAATGCCCTTGTGGCAGGAGAACTGGATCTGGTGGTCGCCCTCGACCATGGTCGGGACGACGGGGCTTTGCGGAAACGGAACGTCGGGCTGGGACATCTCACACCTCTTTGAATCGAACCTGGTTGGCGAAGATGCCACAGCTTGTGGCCTCTTTGCAAACAAGGCTTTGTTGCCTCAAAAAGAAAAACCGGACGCCCCAGTACGACGGGACGTCCGGTCAGGATGCTGCTGGCAGCTTAGTGCGGCGCGGCAGCCTTGAACAGCTTGGACTTGTCGATCAGATCCACGTGGGCGCGCTTGAAGCAGGTCCACTGCTTGGACTTCTTGTCGTAGATCGAATTCACGAAGCAGTGCCAGTTCTTCTCGTCGACGAAGTTCTTGTCGGTGCGATAGTAGAAGCCGGGGTAACGGCTCTCTTCGCGGAACTGGATGTGCTTCATGTGGGCTTCGGCCGTCAGGATGCGATGGTAGTTTTCCCAGGCGCGCAGCAGTTCGTGCAGATCCTTCGCACGC
>JAUYFI010000122.1 GCA_030691075.1 Sulfurisoma sp.
GGCGGCCGTGGATAACTCTTCCGCCGTGCCAATCCGACATGATCGTGAACACCCAGGCTACAATTTGCTCCCCGCGCAATCCCACCTCGACGACCGTTCACGTTCGTCCGAAACAGGTGTTCACAATCAGCGAAATGCGCATCGGAGCCGTGGGCGGCTTCATCGCCGACGGCGCAGGTGGCGGGCAGACCGCGACCAGGCCGGCCAAGAACAAAAGTCGGCGCTGGCGGGACGGCGATAGCAGGAGAGACGAAGCCGTGACGCGGTTTTATCGCGTGACGGCGTGGTTCAGGTTGAGATGCGGTAGGCGCGCCTGCAAGCCGCAAGCCGGCGAGCGGTCTTTTCGCTGGCCGGTGCAGTGGCGCAGCGACGGCGGGGCAGGAGGTGCGGCGGTGACCGGAGGCACAAAGCCAGTGCGCGGTTTTATGCGCTCTGGCGTGGTTCAGTACGTGATGCGGTAGCGACGGCGCGGGGCTTGCGGGGGTTATCAGCAAGTGCCGTGACGGAGCGGGCTTGGTCACCCAGTGAACGGATTCCGCACCGTCAGCCTTCCCTCGAACACCTGCCCGTCCTGCATGTCTTCGGAATAGAGCGTGTCGCAGCCCGAAGTCAGTGCTGCCGCGACGATCAGTGAATCCCAATGGCTGAGTTGATAGCGTTCTCCGATAGTCATCGACAGATCGGTAATTTCCGGGGTGACCGCAACGACATCGCAGCGCCGCATCAGGATGCGTGCCAGACGGTACGCTTGAGCACGCTCGAACTTCCGCTTGCCCAACATAACACTGAGAAATTCATTTACCACCTGCGTACTGATCACCGGACGCTGGCGCATGATGGCCAGCGCCTGCGGCCCCTTCAAATCGGTGGCACCAAGCGTGTAGACCGCAATGTTGGTATCAGCGAAGAACCTTGCGGTCATAGCAGTCTTCACGGTTGAACTTACCAGACCAAGTACCCGCTAGCTTCTCGAATTCTGCCCAGTCGGCTTCTTCGTCGGCCAAGTCTGCCGTGCCGTTTTCGGGCTTCGCTGTAATGATTCCCTGTTTGGTCTTCAGGTAACCCACGAAATCCAGCACCTCCCGTAACTCGAACTCGGGCAGGGTGCGCACCTCTTCAAAAACCTTTTCGGCCATGTTCATGACTGGAACCCCCTGCAAATATGGCAATGACGCTCGCACTCTATCATCAAGCGCAATGCAAGACTACCGAGCTGCACTGGCTTGACGAGCACGTCGCTTGATCGGCGTAACCACGGCTGGCTTCTTGATGCCAGCAGCGGTGAGCATGGCAGACGTAGCCGATGTCACTGACTGGCGCACCGGATCAATACTCAAGCGCGCATAGATCATGGTGGCATCGGCCGACTTGTGGCCCAGGCTCTTGCCAATAACAGCCAAGGATGCGCCGCCAATGGCCTGCCAACTGCCGAGACTGCGCCGCAGATCGTGGATGGTGAAGTCTTCCAGTTCGGCCCGCTCCAGCAGTTTCCGCCAGCGTTCTTTCGGTGGCGAGATATGCCCGGTCGCCGACTCGCCGGGAAAGATGAACCCCTGCGGCTGCGGATTTCGCTCTTGGAGGATTGCGACAGCTTCCGGCACCAGCGGGACATTCAGCGGGTCGCCGTTTTTGGTATCTGGCACACGCCAGAGATTCATGTCAAGGTTGATTTCTTCCCAGCGTGCCGCCAGCACGTTGCCGCGCCGCACGCCAGTGAGTAGCGAGAGCAGGACGAAATGTTTGAAGTCCTCCGACGTGTCGGACTCAAGCGCCTTGAAAAAACGCGGCAGTTCGTCATGGCGAATAAACCTGTCGCGCTTGGTTTCCTTGAAGGGCGTAATGTCGGTGGCCGGATTGCCGCCGGGGTAACCCCATTCCTTGGCACGGTTGTAGATGCTACTGATCAGCTCGATGACGCGGTTCGCCAGCACGGGCGTCGTGGTGGCAATGCTGGCGTGCAGTGCGCGCACGTCCTTGTTCTCGATCTGGTCCAGCTTGCGCCCCGACCAATCGACGCCCCCCGGATGCTTGACGCGCTTGCGGCCGTGCTTCTTGGCCGGCAGGTCGGGCATGGGGCCAAGGCAGCGCTCCCAGAGTGCGCGCAGATCGTTAGCCGTCTTGATGCCACGCGGCCCGGCGTACATCTTCATGTACTGGTCGAACGCCTGGCCGAGGGTCAGCTTCTGCTTTTCCTCACGCTTGATTTTTGCCGGGTTGTTACCGGCGGCAAAATCGCCGAGCTTCTTCGTGGCCTCGTTGCGTGCCTGCTCGACGGTCATATCGGGGAACGCGCCGAGTTTGATCCACGCCATGCCGGCATCGGCGCGCTTGACGACATAAAATGTCTTGGACCTCGCCGGTGTTATCCTCAGCGCCAGCTTTTGGACTTCGGCATCGTAGTAGGTGGCCCGTCCCGATTCAGGTGCCGGCAATGCCTCGATTTTGGTCTTCAAAAACTTGAACCTGTTTGTCATCGCAGCACCCCTTGGTTTTTAACGGGCTAGCACCGGGCTAGCAGAGTACGTGTAAAACGGTTAAATATGATGCTAGCCCGTTAAGCCAGGGTGGTCAATAACATGTTGATTTATAGCGTAACGTTAATGTCTATTATGCTGCAAAAAGGGAGTGTCCCGATGGCTACGAACCAAGGGGTAGGGAGTTCGAATCTCTCCGGGCGCACCAGAAAATCAAGGCCGTTAGTGGAAGTAACCGCTAACGGCCTTTTCATTTCTGGCTTTCGTGTCCGATAGGTGTCCTGAAAATCGCCAACTCGCGGTCAATACGCCTTACCGGAAATGACACGCCGTCTCGCCAGCGCCGACTTTCTGCATTTTGCGAACCATCGTCTCTCCACGTGGAAATTCCTCGCAGCCCATGGCGCCACTAAGCAACCGCACTCATCCGGATACCCAATAATCTATTGTTCAATATAGTGAAAACAAGTATTTTATTCGTCTGCATGGGCAACATCTGCCGTTCACCGACGGCGGAAGGCGTGGTGCGCGCGCATCTGGAGGGGGCCGGAATGGTGCCCGAGGTGGAAGTTGATTCCGCCGGAACTCATGGCTATCACATCGGCAAGTCGCCGGACGGTCGCGCCATGGAGGCGGCAGCCGGGCGCGGCTATGATCTTTCGGCGCTAAGGGCGCGACAGGTGTCGGAGTTCGACTTCGTGCGCTTCGATCGCATCCTGGCGATGGACCGCGACAATCTCGACCTGCTGCGGCAGGCGTGCCCGGCCGAGCATCGTCACAAGCTTGGGCTGTTTCTCGAATATTCGCGCAATTTCGCCGAGCGCGAGGTGCCGGATCCCTACTACGGTGGTGCCGACGGCTTCGAGCATGTTCTTGACCTGGTCGAGGATGCGGCATTGGGATTGATCGACAGCCTGGCCCGAAAATGAAACGGGCACGCCGCGGCGTGCCCGTTTCATGCGGTTGAGGCTAGCTCAGTCGCTCCTGGTTTCCACCATTTGCAGAGGCTCGCTGGCGACCGTCGCCACGGGCCTCGGCTTGCGCCCGAGCGGCCGCTGCGGCACAACGATGGGCTCGGCCGAAGGCTGCCCGGCGGCGGTCTCGATCAGCACCAGGCCGGCCTGCTCCAGTGAGGCGGACATGTCGACCGGCGCGGCTGCGACCGGTGCCGGTGCCGGCGGAGCGGCAACTACTGGCGCGGCCGGTGCCGGTGTTTCCACCGCGACCGGGGCCTGGGTTTCGGCAACGACAGGGGCCGGCTCGCTCGGGACGTCGACCGTCGCCGCGACGGCGGCCGGTTCCTCGGCCGGTTCCTCGGCCGGAGCCGGAGCAGCAGAGAAAGTCGGCGCGGGCGCTACGGCGGTCGGCTGGCTTTCCAGCAGGCTTTGCGGCGGCATTTCCAGTGCAGCCGGGGTGGCCTCGATCGGGGGCGCTGCCTGCAGCGCCGGCATGTCGGCGCTCTCGGCGGTGACCGCTGTCGCGTTGCCACCCGCTTCATCCGGGCGGCGCTCGTTGCGGCCGCGACCGCGGCCACGGCGGCGACGGTTGTCGCCCTGACCGTCGGCTTGCGGGGCGGCAGTCTCGAGTGCCGGCAAGGTCAGGCTGGCGGCGGTGTCTGGCACTGCGATCTCGGCGACGGCCTCGGGGCGCTGCGGCTGGCCGCCGCGCTCCTTGCGCTCGCCGCGCGGACGGCGACCCTCGCGCTGGCCTTCGGCGCCTTCGGCCGTCGGCTCGCGCTTCGGTTGCTGGGCACGCGGTTCGTTGCGTTCGCCGCCGCGGGTCGGGCGCTCCTCGCGGCCCTCACGGTTGTCACGCCCCTCGCGGCCGCCACGGTTGCGACCGCCGCGATCACGACCGTTGCGGTCGCGGTCACCCCGTTCGCCACGGTCACGCCGGGCGGGCTTGTCCTCGGCCTTGGGCGCGACGACGGGCTCTTCCTGCTTGCCACCACCGAAGAAGGAGAAAATGCGGGCAAACAGGCCGGGGCCCGACTCGGCCCTGGCTGCCACTTCCTGCTTGCTCGCCTTGGGCTCGACGATGGGCGCCGGCTGGTCGGGGGTGATGCCCTTGACTGCGGCTTCCTGTCGGGTCGCCTTGACTTCAGTCTGGGCGGAGGGTGGCTGGTAGGTGGATTCCTCGGCTTCTTTTTGTGCCTTCTCGACCATCTGGTAGCTTGCCAGGACGACGCCTTCCTGGTTGAGCTGGTCGTGGCGCAGGCGCACGATTTCGTGCTGCGGCGTTTCCAGATGGCGGTTGGGAACGATCACCAGGTTGATGCGGTGGCGCACTTCGATCTTGGCGATATCGACGCGCTTCTCGTTGAGCAGGAAGGTGGCGACATCGACCGGAACCTGACAGTGCAGGGCGCCGGTGTTCTCCTTCATCGATTCCTCTTCGAGGATGCGCAGGATGTGCAGTGCCGCCGATTCGGTCGAGCGGATGTGGCCGGTGCCGGTGCAGCGGGGACAGGTGATGTAGCTGGTTTCGGCCAGCGCCGGACGCAGGCGCTGACGCGACAGCTCAAGCAGGCCGAAGCGCGAGATCTTGCCGGTCTGGACGCGGGCACGGTCGAAGTAGAGGGCGTCCCTCAGCCGGTTTTCGACTTCGCGCTGGTTCTTCGAGGACTCCATGTCGATGAAGTCGATGACGATCAGGCCGCCGAGGTCGCGCAGGCGCAGCTGGCGGGCAGTCTCGTCGGCGGCCTCGCAGTTGGTTCGGAAAGCGGTTTCCTCGATGTCGCTGCCCTTGGTGGCGCGGCCGGAGTTTACGTCGACCGAGACCAGAGCCTCGGTGTGGTCGATGACGATGGCGCCGCCCGAGGGCAGAGTGACCTGCCGCGAATAGGCCGATTCGATCTGGTGTTCGATCTGGAAGCGCGAGAACAGCGGCACGTCGTCGTGGTAGCGCTTGACGCGGGCGACGTTGCCCGGCATCACGTGCGCCATGAACTGCTGCGCCTGCTCGAAGACGTCGTCGGTGTCGATCAGGATCTCGCCGATTTCGGCGTGGAAGTAATCGCGAATGGCACGAATGACCAGGCTCGATTCCTGGTAGATCAGGAAGGCGCCCGTCTGGCCCTTGGCCGCGCCCTCGATGGCGGTCCACAACTGCATCAGGTAGTTGAGGTCCCACTGCAGTTCCTCGGTGCCACGGCCGATGCCGGCGGTGCGGGCGATCAGGCTCACGCCGGCAGGCACGTCGAGTTCGTCCATCACCTCGCGCAGTTCCTGCCGCTCGTCACCCTCGACGCGGCGCGAGACGCCGCCGCCGCGCGGGTTGTTCGGCATCAGCACCAGGTAGCGACCGGCCAGGCTGACGTAGGTGGTCAGCGCCGCGCCCTTGTTGCCGCGCTCGTCCTTCTCGACCTGGACGATCAGTTCCTGGCCATTGCTGAGAACGTCCTGGATGCGCGCCTTGCCGGCGTCGACACCCGGTTTGAAGTAATTGCGGGAGATTTCCTTGAACGGCAGGAAGCCGTGGCGCTCGGCGCCGTAATCGACGAAGGCGGCTTCGAGACTGGGCTCGATGCGGGTGATGACCGCCTTGTAGATGTTGCTCTTGCGTTGTTCCTTCGAGGCCGATTCGATGTCGAGGTCGATCAGTTTCTGACCATCGACGATCGCGACGCGGAGTTCCTCGGCTTGCGTCGCATTGAACAGCATGCGTTTCATGTGTGCTCCCGCGCGCAACGCAGGACACGACACACCGCGCGCCGCCTTTAACGGGCGGCGGACTGGATCAGGTTGTGGTGAATGAAGCCATCGGCTTGGTAGATTCGATGCAACCGGTTGTCGGGTATGTCGATTCAGGCGGCGTCGCGCTCGGTGTCGTGCAGCGCGGCGCCACGCGGTTTTCTGCAAGTGCGCGCAATCAAGTAGTATCGCTTCTTAGGGCGAGCGAGATACCCGTTTGGGTCGCTGGAGGGGTCGGCGATACAGAATCAAGCCGCTTTTCCGTCCAATGCCCTCCGCGAGAGACCTGTCGGAACAGGCTGTGTGGGAAAGGCAACGTCCCGGGAAGGCGCCACCGGCGCCACTTCGGGCCGCCGGGCACGCCGTCGTGGGACGGCAAACCGGAGCCCAGTATAGTTGAAAATGAATGAGTTAAGCAAAGATTCGGCGACGCTGCTCGAAGTTGGGGAAGAGTCTGCCGGGCAGCGCATCGACAACTTTCTGCTGCGCCTGGCCAAGGGCGTGCCCAAGAGCCACGTCTATCGGATTCTGCGCAGCGGCGAAGTGCGGGTGAACAAGGGCCGCATCGCCGCCGACTATCGCTTGCGCGAGGGCGACACGGTGCGCGTACCGCCGGTCCGGGTGGCCGAGAAAGCGGCCACAGCTGCCGTGCCCGCCCGCGAGTTCGTCCTCGCCCATGAAGACGAGGCCCTGATGGTCATCGACAAGCCGGCCGGCGTCGCCGTCCATGGCGGCAGCGGGGTCAGTTTCGGCGTGATCGAGCAGTTGCGCCGCGCACGGCCGACTGCGAAGTTGCTCGAACTCGCCCACCGGCTCGACCGCGAGACCTCCGGGCTGCTGCTCGTGGCCAAGAAGCGCTCGGCGCTGACCAAGCTCCACGACATGTTCCGCGAGGGCAAGATTGCCAAGCGCTACCTGGCGCTGGTCAGGGGGCGCTGGATGAACCCGCAGCAGCACGTGCGGTTGCCGCTGCAGAAGTATCTGACGGAGGAGGGCGAGCGTCGCGTTGCGGTGTCGCGCGAGGGCAAGGAGGCGCACAGCATCGTGCGGCTGGTGGCACGCTGGCAGAACTTCAGCCTGGTCGAGGTCGAGCTCAAGACCGGGCGCACCCACCAGATCCGGGTGCATCTCGCCCATCTGGGCTTTCCGCTGGCCGGCGACGACAAGTACGGCGACTTTCCGCTCAACAGGGACTTGCAAAAGGCCGGCCTCAAACGCATGTTCCTTCACGCCGCCCAACTGAAGCTGGCGCATCCGCTGACGGGTGAGCCGCTGGAACTGGAGGCGCCGCTGCCGCCGGACCTGCGGGATTTCCTGAAACGGCTGGATGCCAACGAGAAAATGGATTATGGCCAAGCGCTTTGAACTGATCGTCTTCGACTGGGACGGCACGCTGATGGACTCGGCGGGGGCCATCGTCGCCAGCATCCAGGCCGCCGCGCGCGATCTCGGCTTGGCGCCGCCGCCGGACGAACGGGCGCGCCACGTCATCGGTCTCGGTCTGGGCGAGGCGCTGCGCCATGCCTTGCCGGAACTGGAAGACGAGCGGCATGAGGAACTCGCCGACCGCTACCGCCATCACTACTTGGCGCAGGACCACGAGTTGACGCTGTTTGCCGGGGCCGAGGATATGGTCCGGGCGCTGGGCGAGGCCGGCCACCTGCTGGCCATCGCCACCGGCAAGTCGCGCAAGGGACTGGATCGCGCCCTCGGCCACAGCGGGCTCGGCGAGATCTTCCAGGCCACGCGCTGCGCCGACGAGTGCCACTCCAAGCCCCACCCGCAGATGCTCGAAGAACTGATGGACGAGTTCGGCGTCGGCCCGGAGGCCACGCTGATGATCGGCGACACCACCCACGACCTGCTGATGGCGAAGAATGCCGGCACGGCCGCGGTAGGCGTCGCCTACGGTGCCCATCCGACCGAGGCATTGGCCGAGGCGGCGCCGCTGCACCTGGCCGAGAGCATCGAGGACTTGCATCGTTGGCTGCGCGCGAACGGCTGATCCGTGCCAGCGACGATCTCGTCGATGGCGGTCATGAAGTGTGAATGTACGGTGTACTTGCTGGAAGGATGAATATGTCGGATCAGAATGAAACGAACTGGGAACGCAAGGTCATCGAGAAGATCGCGCTCGAGGGCATCTCCGAGCAGCGCCGCGGCCGGCGCTGGGGCATTTTCTTCAAGCTGCTGGGCTTCGCCTATGTGACGGTGCTGCTGGCACTGGCGGTGGACTGGGGCGATTCGACCGATCTCGCCGACGGCAAGAAGACGACGGCGCTGGTCGATCTCACCGGCGTGATCCAGGCCAAGGGCGATGCCAATGCCGAGAACGTAATCAGCGCATTGCAGGCCGCCTTCAAGTCGAAGCACACCGCCGGCGTGGTGCTGCGCATCAACAGCCCCGGCGGCAGTCCCGTGCAGGCCGGCATGATCAACGACGAGATCCGCCGCCTGAGAGCAAATCATCCGGAGGTGCCGCTGTATGCCGTGGTCGAGGACGTTTGCGCCTCCGGCGGTTATTACATCGCGGCCGCGGCCGACAAAATCTATGTGGACAAGGCCAGCATCGTCGGCTCGATCGGCGTGCTGATGGACGGTTTCGGCTTCACCGGCACCATGGACAAGCTCGGCGTCGAGCGGCGGCTGCTGACCGCCGGACAGAACAAGGGCTTCCTCGATCCCTTTTCGGCGCAGAACGCCGAGCACAAGGCCCATGCCCAGAACATGCTCGACGATATCCATCACCAGTTCATCGACGTCGTGCGCAAGGGGCGCGGCAAGCGCCTCAAGGAGACGCCGGACATGTACTCGGGCCTGATGTGGACCGGGGCGAAGAGCATCGAGCTGGGCCTGGCCGATGGCTACGGCACCCTCGAGTCGGTGGCGCGCGACGTGCTCAAGGCCGAGGACATCCGCGACTACACGGTCAAGTCCAACTTCGCCGAGAAGTTCGCCAAGCGCTTCGGTGCCAACATGGCCGAGGGCGCGGCCAGCGTGGTGACGCAGTTCAGCCTGCGCTGAGGGAGCACGCCTGCGACCGCTTCAGGCCAGCAACAGGAATACGGTCGGGCGCTTGTCGAGGTCCGGCCGTTGCGTCTGGCGCCAGTCCGCCACGCTGCGCGTAACCACCGTCTCGGTCGGCAGGGAAAGGTCGCTGGCCACGCACAGCAGCGTCGGCGGCCGGCAATTCGCCAGCAGGGCATCGAACAGCGCCGCGTTGCGGTAGGGCGTTTCGATGAAAAGTTGCGTCTGTGAGCACTTCTGCGATTCCCGTTCCAGTTCGGCGATGCGGCTGCTGCGCTCGGGTTCCCGAGCCGGCAGGTAACCGTGGAAGGCGAAGCGTTGGCCGTCGAGGCCCGAGGCCATCAGGGCCAGTAGCAGTGAGGAGGGGCCGACCAGCGGCCGCACGGAAATGCCGAGTTCGTGGGCGCGCCGCACCAGCAGCGCGCCGGGGTCGGCCACGCCGGGGCAGCCGGCTTCCGACATGACCCCGAGGTCGTGACCGTCGCGCAACGGCGCCAGCAGTCGCTCGACGTCGGCGGCCGACGGCTTTTCGGGCAGTTGTTCGATGGCCAGTTCGCGCAGGGGCAGGGGGTGACCGATGCGCTTGAGTTCGGCGCGCGCGCTCTTGGCGTTCTCGACCGCGAAATGGTGCAGGGTGCAGGCGATGTCGCGGCTGGCCTGGGGCAGATAGTGCGGCCAGGCGGAGTCGCCGAGGGCGACCGGAATCAGGTAGAGCGTTGCCGCCATCAGGGCAGCTCGATACCCTCGGCCCGCAGCATGTCGGCCAGCGCGATCAGGGGCAGCCCGACCAGGGCGTTGGGATCATCGCCGCGCAGGTATTCGAGCAATGCGATGCCCAGCCCCTCGGAGCGCGCCGAGCCGGCGCAGTTCAAGGCGTCTTCCTTGTCCAGGTAACGGTGGATTTCGGCGTCCGACAGTTCGCGGAAGCGTACCTCGGTCGGGATTCCGCGAACGTGGGTTCGGCCGGTGGTGGAATTGAGCAAGCACAAGCCGGTATGGAAAATCACCGTTTTTCCGCTCATCGAGCGTAGCTGGATGATGGCATTATTTCGATTCCCCGGCTTGCCGAAACATTGCGAACCGCCGGCGAGATAAGCGACCTGGTCGGAACCGATGATCAGGGCATCGGGAAAGCGGCCGACGACAGCGCGGGCCTTGGCTTCGGCCAGGCGTTCGGCGGTGGCGACGGGGGACTCGTTCGGCAGCGCCGTTTCGTCGGTTTCGGGGGCGACCGCCTCGAAGGGCAATTGCAGTCTGCCAAGCAGTTCGCGACGGTAGGGCGAGGTCGAGGCCAGGACAAGTTTGGGCGGCATGCTTTTGTTTTGACTGGCAAAGGGGCGGCATGATAACATTCGCCGTTTATGTCGCGCCAGAAGAACAGTCCGACCGATGTAAGCGCAGCGGTCATCGATAGCATGGAGTTTTCCCGCCAGGGCCGTGTGATAAGCGGAGAAGTGGCGGTGGCCGCTCTGGGCCGCCTGGCCGATGTCGTGGTCGAGCCGGTGGGTACTTTGCATTGCACGTTGCGCGGTCTGCCGGGTATGGATCGGCTGGACGGCAAGCCCGGTCTGGCGCTGGAAGTTTCGGGCAGCCTGAAGTTCCGCTGCCAGCGTTGTCTGCAGGCGATGGACTTCCCGCTGCGCGTGGCGAGCCATCTGCTGCTGCTGGCGCCGGGCGAGACTTTGCCGGATGACGTTGTCGAGGACGATGACGAAGTCGCGGGCGACGAGCTGGATGATGAGTGGGACGCCATCGAGGCGAGCCGCGAGCAGTCGGTGCTGGCGCTGATCGAGGACGAGGTGCTGCTGGCCTTGCCGATCGTGCCGCGGCACGATGCGTGCGAGCCACCGGTGGTTTTGGGTGATGAACACGAGCCTTCGCCGTTCGCGGTGCTGGCGAAATTAAAACTGCAATAGAGAAGCAAGGAGTAGTGAAATGGCCGTTCAACAGAACAAGAAGTCACCTTCCAAGCGCGGCATGCATCGCGCCCATGACTTTCTGACCAATCCGCCGCTGGCCGTCGAGCCGACCACGGGCGAAGTGCACCTGCGTCACCACATCTCGCCGACGGGTGTCTACCGCGGCAAGAAGGTTCTCAAGACCAAGGGCGAGTAACTCTTTCGAACGCGGCCGGCGGGGCCATCCTGGCACGCCGGCCGTTTTCACGAGCACACTTCCCTACGATGGCGATCACCATCGCGGTGGACTGCATGGGCGGCGATCACGGCCCCTCGGTCACCGTGCCCGCCGTTTTCGACTTCCTGCGTCGCGAGAGCGACTGCGCCGCCATTCTGGTCGGGCGCGAAGAGGTCTTGCGTCCGCTACTGGCGGATGTCGCCAACGAGTTCGGCGAGCGCATCCGCATCCACCCTGCCAGCGAAGTGGTCGGCATGGACGAACCGGTTGCCAGCGCCCTGCGCAGCAAGAAGGACTCGTCGATGCGCGTCATGGCCGACCTGGTCAAGGACGGCACCGCCGACGCCGGTCTTTCGGCCGGCAACACCGGCGCACTGATGGCGATTTCGCGCTTCGTGCTCAAGACCCTGCCGGGCATCGATCGTCCCGCCATCGCCGGCATTCTGCCCACGGCCAAGGGCCACACCTATGTGCTCGATCTCGGCGCCAACGTCGATTGCCAGCCCGAGCACCTGCAGCAGTTCGGCATCATGGGTTCGCTGCTGGTTTCCGCGCTGGAGCACAAGGCGCGCCCCTCGGTCGGCCTGCTCAACATCGGCGAGGAAGACATCAAGGGCAACGAGGTGGTCAAGCGCGCCGCCGAACTGCTCAAGGGCAGCGACCTCAACTTCCACGGCAACGTCGAGGGCACCGACATCTGGAAGGGCACCACCGACGTGGTGGTCTGCGACGGCTTCGTCGGCAACGTCGTGCTCAAATCCTCCGAGGGCCTCGCCCAGATGATCTACGGCGGGCTCAGGCAGGAATTCTCGCGCAACATTTTCACCAAGCTCTCCGCCTTGGCGGCGCTGCCGGTGATCAAGGCCTTCAAGCGCCGCTACGACCATCGCGAGTACAACGGCGCCGGCCTGCTCGGCCTCAAGGGCATCGTTTTCAAGAGCCACGGCTCGGCCGACGCCTTCGCCTTCCGCTGCGCGCTGCAACGCGCCGCCGAGGCCGCGCGCGAGCGGTTGCCCGAGAAGATCGCCGCGCGCATGGCCGCCGTGGCGCCAACGCCGACTCTCTGCGACTGACCATGGCCATTGTTCATTCCCGCATTACCGGCACCGGCAGCTATCTGCCCGGCGCCCCCGTCTCGAATTCCGAACTGATCGCGGCGCACGGGCTCGACTCCTCCGACGAATGGATCGCCGAGCGCACCGGCATTCGCGCCCGCCACCTGGTCGGCGCGGGCGTCACGGCCAGCGACCTGGCTTATGAAGCCTGCAAGCGCGCGCTCGAAGCCGCCGGCCGCCCGGCCAACGACGTCGATCTCATCATCGTCGCCACCTCGACGCCCGACTATATCTTTCCCAGCACGTCGGCGCTGCTGCAGGCGAAACTCGGCATCGGCAATGGCGGCGCGGCCTTCGACCTGCAGGCGGTGTGCAGCGGCTTCGTCTATGCCCTGACCGTCGCCGACAAGTTCATCCGCTCGGGCTCGCACAAGTGCGCGCTGGTGGTCGGCGCCGAGGTGTTCTCGCGCATCCTCGACTGGAGCGATCGCGGCACCTGCGTGCTGTTCGGTGACGGCGCCGGCGCGGTGGTGCTGGAGGCATCGGACACGCCGGGCATTATCGCCACGGCCATGCACGCCGACGGCAGCCACCACGGCATTCTCTCGGCACCGGGCCAGATCAGCGGCGGCAAGCCGATAGGCGACCCGTTCTTGCGCATGGACGGGCAGGCGGTGTTCAAGTTCGCGGTCAAGGTGCTGGCCGACGTCGCCCACGAGGTGCTGGCCGCCGCGAACATGACGGCGGCCGATCTCGACTGGCTGATTCCGCACCAGGCGAACGTGCGCATCCTGCGGTCCACGGCGAAGAAGCTGCACCTGCCGCCGGAAAAATGCATCGTCACCGTGGATCGTCACGGCAACACCTCGGCGGCCTCGATTCCGCTGGCGCTCGACGAAGTCGTGCGTTCCGGAAAAGTCGGCGCTGGCGACACGGTGCTGCTCGAAGGCGTCGGCGGCGGTTTCACCTGGGGCGCGGCCCTGCTCGAACTCTGATCTCGACCACCATGAAATTCGCATTCGTGTTCCCGGGTCAAGGCTCGCAATCGCTGGGCATGATGGCCGCCTACGGCGACAGCCCGGTCATCCGCGCCACCTTCGACGAAGCATCGCAATCGCTGGGCCGCGACCTCTGGCAACTGGTTGCCGAAGGCCCCGCCGAAGCCCTGTCGCAGACTGTGAACACCCAGCCGCTGATGCTCACGGCCGGTCTCGCCGTCTGGCGCCTGTGGCTGGACATGGGCGGTTCGCAACCTGCCCTGGTCGCCGGTCACAGCCTCGGCGAGTACTCGGCGCTGGTCGCAGCCGGCGTGCTGGAGTTGAAGGATGCCGTGCCGCTGGTCGAGTTGCGCGGCCGCGCCATGCAGGACGCGGTGCCGGCGGGCGAGGGCGCCATGGCGGCGATTCTTGGCATGGACGCGGAAACCGTGAAGGCAATTTGTGCCGAGTCGGCTCAGGGCCAGGCCGTGCAGGCCGTCAATTTCAACTCGCCCGAGCAAACCGTGATCGCCGGCCACAAGGCCGCCGTCGAGCGCGCGGCCGAGAGCTGCAAGGCGAAGGGTGCCAAACGGGCGGTAATGCTGCCTGTGTCGGCCCCCTTCCATTCATCGCTGATGCAGCCGGCCGCCGAGCGCCTGCGGGCGGCGCTGGCCGGCCTGAGCTTCAATGCGCCGCAGATTCCGCTCATCAATAACGTCGATGTCGCCATGACCACGGCGCCCGAGGCCATCAAGGCCGCGCTGGTGCGCCAGGCCGCCGCGCCGGTGCGCTGGGTCGAGACCCTGCGGGCGATGCAGGCCGCCGGCGTCAGCCATGTTTTCGAATGCGGTCCCGGCAAGGTCCTGGCCGGCCTGACCAAGCGCTGCGCCGACGGCCTCGCCGGCGGCGCGATGAACGATCTGGCCGGCGTCGAGGCGGCGCTGGCCGCGATAAAGGAATAAGGCATGCTCAAGGGACAAATTGCGCTGGTCACCGGCGCCTCGCGCGGCATCGGCCGCGCCATCGCGCTCGAACTCGGCGCCCAGGGCGCCGCGGTGATCGGCACCGCGACGTCGGCAGCCGGCGCCGCCGACATCCAGCAGGCGCTGGACGCGGCGGGCTTCGCCGGCATGGGCGCGGTGCTCAACGTCACCGATGCCGCCTCCTGCGAATCCCTGCTCGGCGAGATCGAGAAGAAGTTCGGCGCGGTATCGGTGCTGGTCAACAACGCCGGCATCACCCGCGACAACCTCGCCATGCGCATGAAGGACGAGGAGTGGGATGCCGTCATCGACACCAACCTCAAGGCGGTGTTCCGTCTCTCCCGGCTAGTCATGCGCCCGATGATGAAGGCCCGGTTTGGCCGCATCATCAATATCACCTCGGTGGTGGCGAGTTCGGGCAATCCTGGACAGGCCAACTACTGTGCGGCCAAGGCCGGCGTCGAGGGCCTGACGCGCTCGCTGGCGCAGGAACTGGGCAGTCGCAACATCACGGTCAATTGCATCGCGCCCGGTTTCATCGACACCGACATGACCAAGGAAATGCCCGAGGCGCAGCGCAACGGCCTGCTGGCGCGCATCCCGGCCGGCCGCGCCGGCCAGCCTGACGACATCGCGGCCGCCACGGCGTTCCTCGCCAGTTCGCGTGCCGGCTACATCACCGGCACCACGTTGCATGTCAACGGTGGAATGTATATGAGCTGATCTCGGCGATTTCGCCGAGTTTGGTAGAATGCGGAAGTTTTTCTCACCACAGGAGCAGGCAATGGAGAACCTCGAACAACGCGTCAAGAAGATCGTCGCCGAGCAACTGGGCGTCAATGAAGCTGACATCAAGAACGAATCCAACTTCGTGGACGATCTCGGTGCCGACTCGCTCGACACCGTGGAACTGGTGATGGCGCTGGAGGAGGAGT
>JAUYFI010000039.1 GCA_030691075.1 Sulfurisoma sp.
GCCGACGCGCTCGTTCATCCAACACCGATGCCAGCGATTGGTACTTCGACTCGATCTGCTCTATCGCGGTTGCAATCTGCATACCGCTTTAGAACACATATCGCAAAGTTTATCAAGTTATTTTTGCGCGACGCCTAAGGGCTATAGCGGGTCGGATCGGCGACACCCGCGGCGGCAAAGCCCTCGCGCCGCAGTCGGCAGGAATCGCAGCAACCGCAGGCCTGCCCCGTCGAATCGGCCTGGTAGCAGGAGACGGTGAGGCCGTAATCGATGCCGAGCGCCAGGCCGCGGCGGATGATCTCGGCCTTGGACAGGTCGATCAGTGGTGCGTGGATGCGCAGGGGCCGGCCCTCGACGGCGGCCTTGGTGGCGAGGTTGGCCATGCGTTCGAAGGCGGCGAGGTATTCGGGCCGGCAGTCCGGATAGCCCGAGTAGTCGACGGCATTGACGCCGAGGAATATGTCCTGCGCACCGAGTACCTCGGCCCAGGCCAGCGCCAGCGAGAGCATGACGGTATTGCGCGCCGGCACATAGGTGACGGGGATGCCGGGCTTGACGCCTTCGGTGGGCACGGCGATGGCGCTGTCGGTCAGGGCCGAGCCGCCGAACTGACCCATGTCGAGGTGAATCGTGCGATGCGCGACGGCGCCCAGAGTGGCGGCGATGCGGTCGGCAGCGGCGAGTTCGGCGCGGTGGCGCTGGCCGTAGTCGACCGAGAGGCAGTGGCAGCGGAAACCCTCGGCGCGGGCGATGGCCAGCGTGGTGGCGGAATCGAGCCCGCCGGAAAGCAGGATGACGGCTGGCCGGGATATCTCAGCGGCCACGACCGCTTCCCCACAGTGTCTTGTGCAGTTGCAACTGGAAGCGCACGGGCAGCTTGTCGCGCAGAATCCACTCGGCCAGTTGCGCCGGATCGAGCGTGTCGGCTACCGGCGAGAACGATACCGGGCAAATTTCATCGAGTCGCCGTGTCGTAAGCGCCGACTTTGCCCAGAGATAGTCGGTCTCCGAGGCGAGCACGAGTTTCAGCTCGTCGCGGGCATTGAGGCAGGCGAGGTTCTCCCAGCGGTTCTTGTCGCATTCGCCCGAGTCCGGCGCCTTGAGGTCGACGACGCGCGCGACGCGGGCATCGAGCCCGCGGACATCGAGCGCACCACTGGTTTCGAGCGATACCGAATAGCCGGCATCGCACAGCGCGACAAGTAACTCGGGGCAGGCCTTCTGCGCCAGCGGCTCGCCGCCGGTGATGCAGACGGTGGGGCAGGCGAAGGCGGCAACGCGTTCGAGCACATGGGGAATCGTCATCGCCTCGCCGCCGGCGAAGGCGTATTCGGTATCGCACCAGGTGCAGCGAAGGGGGCAGCCGGTGAGGCGAACGAAGACCGTGGGCAGGCCGACGCGCGTGCTCTCGCCCTGAATCGAATGGAAGATTTCGGAGACGCGCAGCTTGGCGTCGGTACCGGCCACTACTTTTTCTTCAAGCGCAGCTTGGCGCCCTGCGCGGCATTGCTTGCCGGGTATTTTTCGGCGAGAAGTTCAAGGGCCTTGCGGCCGTTCTTGGCGTCGCCCGCGGCATAGAGCGCGTTGGCCTGGTTGAGCAGGGCATCGGGCGCCTTGGCGTCGTCGGGCCAGTTGCTGGCCACGGTGCCGAACAGCTCGGCGGCGCGGGTGTGATCTCTGAGTTGGTAGAGACTGGAGGCCGCCCAGTAATTCGCCGAGGGCTGGAAGCTGCTCTTCGGGTAGGCCTTGATGAAGGCGGCGAAGGCGGCGAAGGCGTCCTTGTACCTGGCGCCGCGGAAGGCGGTCAGTGCCGCCTCGTAGTCGCGCGTTTCGACGGCCGGATCGACTTTCGGTTCGGTGGATGCCGGCTTGACTTCGACGGCCGCCGTTTCCAGCTTGCGCAGGCGGTTGTCGAGATCGACGTAGAAATCCTTCTGCCGCTTCTGCGCCGCCTCGAGTTCGTAGGTCACGACCTCGATCTGGCCACGCAGGCGCGAGATGTCGCCCTTGAGCGTCTCGAACTGGTTGGCGAAGTCGAGCTGGTTCTTGCTGGTGACGTCGACGCGCTTGGTCAGCTCGGCGATTTCGGTACGCAGCTTTTCGACGCGCGCGCGCGCCTCCTCGTCGTCGAACAGGCCGGCGTGCGCCGGCAGGGCGATGCAGGCGGCGGCCAGCGCCGCGACCCGCAGGCGGGCGATCACGGCTCAGTACTCGCCGGAGTAGAGCATGTCGCCGCGACGATTCTGCGCCCAGCACTCCTCGGTGGCATCGGTGCAGCGCGGCTTTTCCTCGCCGAGGCTGACCGACTCGACCTGGTCTTCCTTGGCACCCAGCAGCAGCAGCGCCTTCTTGACCGCCTCCGAGCGCTTGCCGCCCAGCGCCAGGTTGTATTCGCGGCTGCCGCGTTCGTCGGCATTGCCCTGGATGAGCATTTTCATCTTCGGGTTCTTCACCAGGAACTTGGCGTGGGCCTCGATCAGCGGCTTGAACTCGTCCTTGACGATGTACATGTCGAAGTCGAAGAAGACGTTGCGCTTGGAGAGGATGCTCTTCGGGTTCTTCAGCTCGGCGATGTCGTAGGGGTCGACGTTGCCGGTGCTGATTGGCGGCTGCACGACCGGCGGCGTCGTGATGGCGGTCGGTTTGCGGTCCTCGACCCCGGCGCCGGGCTGTTCGGGCGCGGCGGGCTGGGAACTACAGCCGGAGATCAGCAAGGGAAGGGCGATGGCGAGTGTGACGAGCAGGGTGCGCATGGGAGGCTCCGTTTCAGTATGTATTTATTTGAGTTGCGGGCCCCATGAGGGTTCCCGCACGTCGGCTGCTTGCACCGACAGTTTCTGTTTGATGCGACCGTCGATCGACACCGTGCCGAGCACGCCGCGGCCGTTGATCTCCGAGGCGTAGAGGAGGGTGCGGCCGTTGGGCGCAAAGCTGGGCGATTCATCCTTCGCCGTGTCGGTGAGGACCTGCGACTGCTTGGTGGCAATGTCCATCAGGGTGAGCTGGAAGCGGCCGTTGTTGCGCGAAACGTAGGCCATGTTCCTGCCATCGGGCGACAGCCGCGGCGTGACGTTGTAGCTGCCCTCGAAGGTGACGCGCTCGGCATTGCCGCCAGCGGCGCCGATGCGGTAGATCTGCGGACTGCCGCCGCGGTCGGAGGTGAAGTAGATCCACTGGCCGTCGGGCGAGTACTGCGGCTCGGTGTCGATGCCGCTGGAACTGGCCAGGCGGTTGACGCCGCTGCCGTCGGCATTCAGCGTGTAAAGCTGCGAGTTGCCGTCCTTGGTCAGCACCACGGCGAGGCGCTTGCCGTCGGGCGACCAGGCCGGCGCCGAGTTGGAGCCCTTGAAGTTGGCGGCGACATGGCGGCGGCCGGAGGCGAGGTCGTGCACATAGACCACCGGCTTCTTCGCCTCGAAGGAAACGTAGGCCAGCTTGGAGCCGTCTGGCGACCAGGTCGGCGAAATGATGGGCTCGCGCGAGGCCAGCGCGGCCTGCGCGTTCATGCCGTCGGCATCGGCGACCTGGAGCTCGAAGCGGCCGGTGCTCTTCACCACGTAGGCGATGCGCGTCGAGAACACGCCGGGCTCGCCGGTGAGCTTCTCGTAGACGAAATCGGAAATGCGGTGCGCGGTGGTACGTAGCTGGTTGGAGCCGTGGGCGTAGGTGTGGCCGCCGAGTGCAGCCTGCTTCGGCACGTCGAAGAGGCGGAAGCGCGATTCGTAGCGACCCTCGCCCGTCTGCAAAACGCCACCGGCGACATAGGCATCGGCACCGCGCGTCTTGAGGTCGGCGATGTTGCCGGCCGTCGGCTCCATGGTGGCGAGCGTTCCCGGCTCGACCAGGCGGAACCAGCCGCTGCGCTCGAGGTCGCCGCGCACCACCGAGGTCAGCGCCTGCGAAACAATGCGCTCGCCGGCGAAGTCGGCGATGCTGACCGGGATGCGGTTGGCGCCGGCGCCGGTGATTTCGATCGACAGCTGCGCGCCGGCGGGCAGGGCGGCGCAAGCGAGGAGGGCGACGAAGGAGTGTCTGACTTTCATGAGCGGCGATTATAGCGACTCAATCATCAAGCGGCCGGAAGGTGAGGCGGAGGTCGCGCTGGAACATGTCGCCGCGTTCGGGCTTGGGTAATGGACTGGCTTTGAGGATGGCGCGCTCGGTGGCGGCATCCCAAGCCGCATGCCCCGAGGACTTTCTGAGCTTCACGCCGAGAATTTCGCCCGAGGGCAGTTGGGTGACGTCGAAGACTGCCTCCGGGTTGCCCTTCACGTCCGGCGGCAGCACGATCAGCGGACGAATCTTGTTAACGATCTTGTCCATGTAGCCTCGGACCGCTTTGCTGCGTGCTGCCTGCGCCTGGTCGGCCTTGAGCTTGTCGAGCTCCGCGGCGGCGACATCGGTCTCGCGCTTCCTCGCGAGTTGCTCGGTCTCGCGCTTCAGTTGCTCGGCGAAGGGATCGGCCTTCGGCGGCGGTGTTTCCCTGGGCGAGGGCGGCTTGGGCTTCTTTTTCTCCTTCACCGCGATGTCCGGCTTGGGCGGTGGCGGTGCCGGTTTGGGTTCCGGCTTCGGCTCGACCTTCTGCACGGGTTCCGGCGGCGCCGCCGGCTGGGGCTCTAAAGTCGGCGCTGGCGGCACGGCGACGACCAGTTCCACGGCCACCGACTCCGGCAGCTGCGTCTGCCAGTGGATGCCGTAGACGAGCAATACCGCCAGCAGCACGTGCACGGCGAGCGTCAGAGCCACGGCCGCGTTGCGGCCAGGCACGTTCGGCGGGGCGGTCAAGGGACCCATGGGTGCCATGGCCGGCGCGAGATCCATGTTATTTCGCGGGCTGCACCAGCAGGCCAATCTTGGCGATTTGCGCCCGCTGCAGCTCATCCATTACCGACAGCACGGCCTCGTACTTGACGCTCTTGTCGCCGGCGATCAGCACGGGCTGCTGCGGGTTCTTCGCCTGTGCCTCCTTGAGCCGCGCGGCCAGATCGGCGCGAGTAACCGCGACCTCCTGCGCCCCCTTGGCCCGGTCGCGCAGGACAAGGCTCTGGTCGGCCTTGATCATGATTTCCAGCGGCGCGGCCGGCGGTTGCTGGCTCTTGCCGACGCTGGGCAGCTCGACGCTGCCGGTCTGGATCATCGGTGCCGTGACCATGAAGATCACCAGCAGGACCAGCATCACGTCGATGTAGGGCACGACGTTGATCTCGTTCATCAACCGGCGCTGTCTCATGGGGGCCCCCATGAGACAGCGCCGGTTAATGCCCAATAAACGCCCCCACCCCCCGACCCCCGCCCGGGCGGGGGCGACTGGTATGCGCCGCTGCGCGGCGGATAGTGAAGGTGGAATTTCATCGAATCTGCCTTTGCAGGATGTTCGAGAATTCCTCCATGAAGCTCTCGAAGCGCACCGCCACGCGATCGAGGTCGTGGGCGAAGCGGTTGTAGGCCACCACCGCCGGGATCGCGGCGAAGAGGCCGATAGCGGTCGCCACCAGCGCCTCGGCGATGCCCGGCGCGACGGCGGCGAGCGTGGCCGTGCTCATGCTGGCCAGTCCGCGGAAGGAGTGCATGATGCCCCACACCGTGCCGAAGAGGCCGACATAGGGCGACACCGAGCCGACCGAGGCGAGGAAGGCGAGGTGCGATTCGAGGTCGTCCACCTCGCGCTGGTAGGTGGCGCGCATGGCGCGGCGCACGCCGTCGATGACCGTGCCGGGATCGAGCGTCTTCTGCCCGCGCAGCTTGGTGAATTCGCGGTAGCCGGCCTCGAAGATGCGTTCCAGCGCGCCGGTGTTGTGGCGGTCGTTGACCGCCGACTGGTAGAGCGTGTTGAGATCGCCGCCGCTCCAGAAATCGCGCTCGAAGCGATCGGTCCGGGCGCGCGCTTCGCGGATCGCGAACCACTTGCGGAAGATCCAGTACCACGACATCAGGGAGACGACGGTGAGCAGCCCCATCACCAGCTTGACGACCAGGCTGGCTTCCAGCACCAGCTGGATGATGGAAAGATCCTGGGTAATGTTCATGTCGGTTTCTTGAGTTTGTCGTGAATATTCTTCGGTATCGCCGTCGCCTTGCCCTTTGCCAGATCAAGACAGGCGACGCGCACCGCAGCCTCGACCAGCAACTCCCCCTCCCGCTCGATGCGTTGCAGAAAGACCACCTGCGCCCGCCCGAGTTCCCCGATGGTCGAGTGTACTTCGATCAGGTCGTCCAGCCGCGCCGGCTTCAGGTATTCGACTTGCAGCGAGCGCACGGCAAAGGCGATGCCATTGTCACGCGCCAGCCGCGCCTGCTCGAAACCGAACCCGCGCAGCATCTCGGTGCGCGCCCGTTCGAGAAAGCGCAGGTAGTTCGCATAATAGACCACGCCGCCGGAGTCGGTGTCTTCGTAGTAGATGCGGGTAGTCATTTTCATGGTCATTGTGCCGCGGAGCACTCGTGAAGCAATTTCCCCAGCAGTTCCATGCAAAACACATTTCGGTGTGCCATCAATTGCCGGCCCTGGTCCGCCATCCGCGAGCGTAATTTGGCGTCATCGGTAAGGTGTCGGCACGCCTCGGTGAGTCTTTTTGGCGCGGCGAAACGGATCGCAGCCGCCAGTTCGAGGTCAACGTCGTGTAGTGGAGTCTCTTCGCTGACCACGGCGCGCCCATTGGCAAGCAGGTGGCAGAGGCGGGGTGTTTCGGCGCGGCAGCAATCGGCATTATGAATATTGAGTACAACCTTGCTGCGTGCAATCCAAGCATCGCGTTCCACGCCAAAAGTACCATTGAGGATAGCCAGTCTCAGCCCGCTGCCGGAAAAAAACTCCAGTAGTGCCCGGCGCCTGTTGGACAGGATGCCGTAGAACAGCACATCGATGTCCTCGACGATTTTTGGGATGCCTGCCAACTCCGGCGGGTAAGCAACGGGAAGATGACTGGCATTCCGGTGCCCGCGTGCCTGCAGCAACGCGACATTTTCCGCGCTGTAATCCCAAACCCGGTGCCGGTCGAGGAGGGTGAGATAGTCTTCGGAAAACCAGGGATATCCTTCGATCAGTGGCTCGAGGTTGTAGATGATCGCGTCGGTAGGCAGCGTCTCCCATGCCCGCGGCGTCAGGTGGTGCGAGCCGAGCACGACCGGCAGAGCACCTCCGGCGATGCGGTTGATGCTCAAGCGGAAAACAATCCCGAGCGATTTGCACTGTTGCTGGAGCGCGTCGATTACTTCGCGGAAGGATTCGATGTGCGGGAAGCCCTCAGGCCTGATCAGAACCAGTTGAACTGCACGCGTGGCCGATGTTTGCAGGGGACGCGCCGAAGCCATCATGATTGGCCGGAGCCGACGCCGGCCGGTTTTTTTCGCAGCACGGCCAATGCATCGGCAAGCGATTCTTTCGGCCACTGATTGGATTGACTGTCGAAGAAGCGGAGAAATTCCACCTGATCGATGAGATGACCCAATTCCGATTGTAGAAGCGGCAAGCGGTTGCCGCGACGGGCTTCCGTCAATCCACGCAGGAAAGCGCGGGTAGGCGTGATTCCTGGAAGTTCCATGTCAGCAGGCTGATAGTGGAGATCCTCGATGCAGTAGAGACCGCCGGGGCTGAGATGCTGGAACAGCACCCCCAGCGTGATCTGCTGGTGATGCGATGCATGGCTACCATCGTCGATGATGATGTCGAACTGCCCGCCTGTCGCCACCGCATACCCTTCGAGGCTTGCGCGGTCGCCTTGATTCGCGATACCGATGGTGATGCGATCCTCTGCCAACGCACGAAAATCGACGATGTCCAGGCCAAATATTTGCGCTCGGGGGAAATACTCCGCCCACATGCGAAGGCTGGGGCAGCCGACCTGATCGAACTTTCCGGCGTAGTCGTGTTGTGTGCGACCATGCATGAGGCCGATTTCGAGAAGCCGCAACGGTTTGTTGTGCAACGTTGAGAACAGCTGTTCGTAGGCGTCCGTGTAACGGTGGGCGCAATGATGCTGCGATCCCTTATCCGAGCCGTATAGATTGGCCAGTATCGTGAGCTGCGGCACCGTGGTCATGGAACGAGCGATTTATATTGCCTGAGAAAGTTGTTGTACCCAGTTGGGCGCGCAGATCGACTGCACCAGCGTGCGGAGAATCGCTGGTTTGTCCTCAAGTACTGAAGTTTCGGCAACGACTTGGTTGCGAACAGGGCGGAGGGCGGTAATGATGGCGGCCTGGGCATGACCAAGCGCCGCGACGAAACCTGCCGGTAGCTCATGGTGCGAGGAATATCTCGGCGCACAATGGCCACCGAGCACATCGATGCCGAGTGGCGTGCCGTGTGGTGCCGTGTTGAACACTTCGAGACCGCGACTCTGCGGTGTCGTGGTGCTGGCGGTAATGGCGAACGACAATGTGAATCCGTCCGTGCGGAAGATATCCGCCGGATCGAAGGCTGCATACTGGTAGTTGTCGATGTACAGCAAAGTGAACAGATTGAGCGGAACGGTGGTGCGACGGTGAAAATCCAGCCAGGAGTGGCCTGTCGACACCAGATCTGCCACGAGGCTTTTTGCCAGATGTGACGAAGCCCAGCATGCCAGCGCACCCGGGGTATCGTTTTTCAGCGCCTGACGTGAAACCGGGATATGTCCGATTGGTTCGCCTGGGTAGAGATGAACCGCCAATTCCGCCAACCAGTGACAGTCGCGCCCAACCAGCAGAATTTTCTCCAGTCCCCGTGAGCGACGTTCATCGACCAGTATGCAGGTGGCGAGGATGAGGAGAGGAAGGTTGAGTGCGGTGAAATGATTCCATGCGCTGTTTTCGAGCGAGCCCGCGGGGTAAGGGTTTCGTAGCCGTAGTTCGCGCACCAGGCGAGCAGTTGTTTGCCAGCCAAGGTCGGCAAGGTATCGCTCGGTCGCGTTGATCGTTGCTCCGGTGTAGTGAGACACGGGGATGCCATGTGACCGTGGCAGGTGAAAGTCGGAATGCGGGTTGTCACCCATGTGCCTTGTCAGTAGCCAGCGGCAACCGAGTTCAGCCCATACGCGGTCACGCGCTTTGCCATCGTTGCTGACGAAAAGGTGCACGGGGCGACGCAGTCCGACATGCTGTAGTAGGGAACGGAGAATGCGTTCGGACAGATACATGTCGGAAACGATGATGTCGAAATCCTGTACTTGCATGAGATTTTCGACGATGGGGATGGCATTGTCGAATTCAGCATTGATTTCTGATTGCCTCAGGCGTTCGGCATCCTCGACGGTACAGTAGCCGAGATGGACCAGCATGGCATAGATGGCATCAAGATCGAATATGCCTGCGGCGAAGCAGCGCTGCTCCGCCGCAATGCGTGCCGCGACGAAGTCACGTTTGCCGTGTGCGGCCCCGACTTCCGCGAAGATTTCATGGGGCCCGACACAACGGCGTGCAACCAGGGTGTCGAACAGATCGAAAGATTGAACCGTCGATCGTAGCAGTGTCGCGGGCACAATCACTTCCGCCGACTGTGTTTCGAGTACCGGACGCGTGGGCATGCCGCTCAGAACAGCTTGCTGTCGTCGGCCGGAACGTGAAGTCCGAAATGCCGCCAGATGCTCGCCGTCGCCACCCGTCCGCGCGGGGTGCGCTGCAGGTAGCCCTGCTGGATCAGGTAGGGTTCGAGCACGTCCTCGATGGTGTCGCGGGCTTCGCCGATGGCGGCGGCGAGGTTGTCCACGCCGACCGGGCCGCCGCCGAATTTTTCCAGCATGGCGGAAAGCAGCTTCCTGTCCATCACGTCGAGGCCGAGGTGATCGACGTCGAGCATGGTCAGCGCGGCATCGGCGACCGGCCGGGTGATGGCGCCGTCGTGCTTGACCTCGGCGAAGTCGCGCACGCGCCGCAGCAGGCGGTTGGCGATGCGCGGCGTGCCGCGCGCGCGCTTGGCGATTTCCGTGGCGCCCTCGTCGGCGATTTCGCAATTCAGCAACTGCGCCGACCGCCGCACGATCAGCGCAAGCTCGTCGGGCGTGTAGAACTCCAGCCGGGCGACGATGCCGAAGCGGTCGCGCAGCGGGTTGGTCAGCATGCCGGCGCGGGTGGTGGCGCCGACCAGGGTGAAGGGCGGCAGGTCGAGCTTGACCGAGCGCGCGGACGGGCCTTCGCCGATCATGATGTCGATCTGGAAATCTTCCAGCGCCGGGTAGAGGATTTCCTCCACCACCGGCGAGAGACGATGGATCTCGTCGATGAACAGCACGTCGTGCGGTTCGAGGTTGGTCAGGATCGCCGCGAGGTCGCCGGCGCGTTCCAGCACCGGCCCCGAGGTCGAGCGCAGATTGACGCCCATCTCGTGGGCGACGATGTGGGCCAGCGTGGTCTTGCCCAGCCCCGGCGGGCCGAACAGCAGCACGTGGTCCAGCGCCTCGTTGCGCCGCCTGGCCGCCTCGATGAAGATTTCGAACTGGCCGCGGATTTTTTGCTGCCCGACGTATTCCGCCAGCTTGCGCGGCCGCAGGGCGCGCTCGATCACCTCTTCCCGCGAGGACTCCTTGCCCGCGGCGATCAGGCGGTCGGGCGCCGCGGCGAACTGGTCGGTTTCGATGCTCATGGCGACATCAGTTTAGCCGACGGGCCGCGGCGGATGTAGAGCGTCTTGGCCACGGTGGCGACGATGGCGCCAGCCTCGTCGGTGATATCGACCGTCCAGGTCGGCTCGTACTTGCCGCCGGCCGCCGTGTTCGCGCACACCTCGTCGATCTGGGAGTCGCCGAGGCGGAAGCGGGCAAACACGTCGCTGCGCCCCGGGGCCTTGAATTCGATGGTCGCGGCCTTGTCCCAGACGACATAGCCGCGCTCGAGGTTGTGCAGCAGCATCAAGGCGTAGAACGGATCGGTCATGGAGAACAGCGAGCCGCCGTAGTGGGTGCCGAAGATGTTGCGGTTGAGGAGGCCGTGGCGCAGGCGCACCGTGACGGCGCGGAAATCCGGGGCGATTTCGATGACGTGGATGCCGGCGCCGACGAAGGGCGGCCACAGGTTCATGCCGAAGCGCAACAGACCGGCGGACAGCCGTAGCCGGCTGAGAAAACTTTGCGCCATTACGCCTTGGACAGCAGCTTGAGCGCCTGGCGAATGCCGTCGGAGACGCTGGCGCCTTCCGGCAGATGCTTCATCGCCCCGATGGCTTCGCGTTCGTTGTAGCCGAGCGCGAGCAGGGCGTTGAGGATGTCGCCGGTCGCGTCATGCGCCGTGTCGCCAGCGCCGACTTTTGCGGCGCCCGAGAGCTGGATATTGGGCAACCTGTCCTTGAGCTCGAGCAGCAGGCGTTCGGCGGTCTTCTTGCCGATGCCGGGGATTTTCACCAGCCGCCCCGCGTCCTGCATCACCACGGCTTGCGCTATTTCGCCGACCGAGAGGCCGGAGAGAATCGCCAGCGCGGTGCGCGCGCCGATGCCGGTGATCTTGAGAACCTGGCGGAACATCGTGCGTTCGTCCTCGGAGAGGAAACCGAACAGCAGGTGGGCATCCTCGCGCACGACGAGGTGGGTGTGCAGGCTCACCCGTTCGCCGCTGGCGGGCAGGTTGTAGAAGGTGCTCATCGGAACGTCGATTTCGTAGCCGATGCCGCCGGCATCGACGATGATCCGCGGCGGGTTCTTTTCGAGCAGGGTGCCGGTGATTCTGCCTATCATGCCGCGAGCTCCTCGATACGGCGCACGAGGTTGTTGATGACGACCTCCTGCGGGAATGCCGCGTATTTTCGCGCAAAGGCCTGGGCATTGCCGGCGAACGCGGGATCGGCGATTACCCGCCGCAGCTTCTGCGCGATTTCGGTGGCCGGCTTCTCGGGGTCGACCAGCAGCCCGGCGCCCATCTGTTCGACACGTCGCGCCATCATGAATTGCTCGAGGTGCCATGGCAGCAGCAGCACCGGCTTGCCGGCGAGGAGGAAGCGCGTGGTGGTCGACAGGCTGGCGTAGGTGACGGCGGCGTCAGCTTCCTGGCCGGTGCGGGCGAGGTCGACGGGCGATTGGACGAAGACCAGATGCGGCGCGCTGAAGCGCGCGACCAGTGCCTCGGGCGCCCCCGGGAAGAACACCACCGTCGGTTGCCCCAGCGCATGGAGCGCGGCCAGCGCGGCCTCGTGATGGCGGCACTCGGTACGCAGGTAGGCGAACAGGCGCTTGCCCGGCACGGCCGGCCACGGCGCCGGGTCGCCGACGCCGGCATCCGGCAAATTGCCCCAATAGCGCGCCGGGCCACGTTCGGCATAGTGGTCGAGCTCGGGAAAACCGAGCAGCGTGTCCTCGGCGACATCGAACAGTTGCGCGATGCCATCGAGCGGCGGCTTGCCGAAGCGGTCCAGCACGGCATTGACGCTGGCGAGCGCCGGCCGTTCGATGGTGGCCATTTGCTCGGCCGGCAGCGGAATCCACGGCCGCATGTTCGGCGTCGGCGACTGCCGCGGCGGCACGCAGAAGCCGCTGGAAAAGAGCACGGCTGGCAGGTCGAGCGTGCGCGCGGCGAGCAGCGCGGTGGGCGCATGGTCGGTCAGCACGACCTGCGCGCCGGTGAGCTGCATCAGTTCGCGCCAGGCAACGGTGAGGCCGAGTAGATCGGAGGCGCTGGCGTAGCCGAAGCGCAGCAGGATGTCGGCATAGGTGAGCGGCGGCCCCTGCCGTGCTTGCTCGGGGCAGGCCGGCGCCTGCAGCCAGGTGAAATGATCCTTGTCGAGCAGTCGCGCGGCCGAGGTGCTCGAGGCGACCGTCCAATGCACTGCGTGCCCTTTGTCGCGCAGGGCGCGGGCGAGCGGCAGGAAAGCGCCGATGTGGCCAAGACCCGCGCCGAATTCCCAAGCATAGAGTACCGAGAGACTCACACCAGCCGCCCGTTTCTCACCCGAAAGCCCCGCGTGGCGATCGCTCCCAGCCCCTGCCCGCCGTGGGCGTGGCAGATGGCGCAGGCCAGCGCGTCGGCGGCATCGGCGGACGGTTCGCCCGGCAGGGCGAGCAGGCGGCAGACCATGTGGCCGACCTGCTCCTTGGCCGCCTTGCCGTGGCCGACCACGGCCTGCTTGACCTGCAGGGCGGTGTATTCGGCGACGGGCAGCCGCGCCAGCACCAGTGCCGAGATGGCCGCGCCGCGCGCCTGGCCGAGCAGCAGCGTGGATTGCGGATTGACGTTGACGAACACCTTCTCGACCGCGGCCTCGTTCGGCTGATGCGTGGCGATGACCTCGGCGATGCCGTCGAGCAGGGTCTTGAGGCGCTCGGGCAGGCTGTCCTTGTCGTTGCTCTTGATGCAGCCGCTGGCGACGTAGACCAGCTTCTGCCCGACCTTGTCGATCACGCCGAAGCCCGTGATCCGCAGGCCGGGATCGATGCCGAGGATACGGATGGCTTCCCCGGCCACCGGCTTACTCGTCCATCACGGCGGTGGTATAGACGTCCTGCACGTCGTCGAGGCCTTCGAGCACGTCGAGCAGCTTCTGCATCCTCAAAGCATCCTCGTCTTTGAGCTCGGTCTCGCTCTGCGGTTTCATGGTCACCTCGGCGAACTCGGGCTTGAGGCCGGCCTTCTCCAGGGCATCCTTGACGGCGAGAAAGTCGTTGGGCGCGGTGACGACCTCGATCGAGCCGTCGTCGTTGCTCGTCACGTCCTCGGCGCCGGCTTCGATGGCCGCTTCCATCACGGCGTCCTCGGAGGTGCCCGGCGCGAAGAGAATCTGGCCGCAATGCTTGAACATGAAGGCCACCGAACCATCGGTGCCCATGTTGCCGCCGTACTTGTTGAACGCGTGGCGCACCTCGGCCACGGTGCGCACCTTGTTGTCGGTGAGGCAATCCACCATCACGGCGGCGCCATTGATGCCGTAACCCTCGTAGCGAATTTCCACGTAATCGACGCCCTCGAGTTCGCCGGTACCCTTCTTGATGGCATTGTCGATCTTGTCCCTGGGCATGTTCACGCCCTTGCCCTTGTCGACGGCCAGGCGCAGGCGCGGGTTGAAGCTGGGGTCGCCTCCGCCCATCTTGGCGGCGACGGTGATTTCCTTGGCGATCTTGGAGAAGGCGGCACCGCGTTTTTCGTCCTGGCGCCCCTTGCGATGCTGGATGTTGGCCCACTTGGAATGACCGGCCATAATGGAATCCTTGCGTTGCTAGAATGAAAGCGCGCAATTTTAGCACCCGCCACCTACCTGCCCCGACCGCCATGAGCCGACCGCTACCCATCGCCAAGAGCAACGACCTCGAACTCTGCCTGCTGCCCGCGCTCGCCAACCGCCATGGCCTCGTCACCGGCGCCACCGGCACCGGCAAGACCGTGACACTGCAACGTCTGGCCGAGCAGTTTTCCGCCATCGGCGTGCCGGTGTTCCTCGCCGATGTGAAGGGCGACCTCTCCGGCATCGGCGCGGCCGGGGTGAAGTCGGACAAGCTGGCCGCCCGTCTCGAGAAGCTCGGTATCGCCGACTGGGCTCCGGCCGCCAGTCCGGTCGTCTTCTGGGATGTGTTTGGAGAAAGCGGCCATCCCGTGCGCGCCACCGTATCCGACATGGGCCCGCTGCTGCTGGCGCGCCTGCTCGGCCTCAACGACACGCAGGAAGGCGTGCTGCAGCTCGTCTTCAAGATCGCCGACGACCGCGGTCTGCTGCTGCTCGACCTCAAGGACCTGCGCGCCATGGTGCAGCACGTCGGCGAGAACGCGAAGGAATTCACCACCGAGTACGGCAATGTTTCGGCAGCCAGCATCGGCGCCATCCAGCGCGCGCTGCTGACGCTGGAAACCCAGGGCGCCGAAGCTTTCTTCGGCGAACCCATGCTCGACATCGCCGACCTGATGCAGACGGATGGTGGCTGCGGCGTCATCAACATTCTCGCCGCCGAGAAGCTGATGAACGCGCCCAAGCTCTACTCGACCTTCCTGCTCTGGCTGCTGGCCGAGCTGTTCGAGCAACTGCCCGAGGCCGGGGACTTGGAAAAGCCGAAACTGGTGTTCTTCTTCGACGAGGCGCACCTGCTGTTCAGCGAGGCGCCGCCTGCGCTGCTGGAAAAGGTCGAGCAGGTGGTGCGGCTGATCCGCTCCAAGGGCGTCGGCGTCTATTTCGTCACGCAAAATCCCCTTGACGTGCCGGACAAGGTGCTGGGCCAGCTTGGCAACCGCGTGCAGCATGCCTTGCGGGCTTTTACGCCACGGGACCAGAAGGCGGTGAAATCCGCCGCCGAGACCCTGCGCGCCAATCCGAAGTTCGATGCCGAAACAGCCATCACCGAACTCGGCGTCGGCGAGGCGCTGGTTTCCTTCCTCGACGAGAAGGGCAGCCCGACGGTGGTCGAGCGCGGCTTCGTGCTGGCGCCGTTCTCCCGCATTGGCCCGCTGACGCCGGACGAAAGAAAGGCGACCATCGACGGCTCGGTGATCCACGGCCACTACGAGCAGACGGTGGACCGCGAATCGGCCTACGAGAAGCTGAAGGGAACCCCGCAAAAAGTCGGCACCCCAAGGGTACTTCCTTCGGGGCGCGGTGGCGGAACGGCGAATGGAACGGCAAGCGCCCCCGCCGAACCGGCGGAGTCGGGCGGCATGTTCGGGAGCCTCGGCGGCATGCTCGGCGGCGTGTTCGGTGGCGACAGCGCCGGCACCGTGCGCGGCAATCGCCAGGGCGTTGGCGAAGCGCTGGTCAAGTCGGCCGCCCGCGCCATCGGCTCGCAGGTCGGCCGCGAGATCATTCGCGGCGTGCTCGGCTCCATCCTCGGCGGCCGGCGGCGCTGAACAACAACATCAGCCCGGGCCTCTGGCCGGCGATCCGCACCGCCTTTGCCCCGGTCTGGGATGAGTCCGGGCACCTGCGCGGTTAGTTCGGTACAATTACAAAAAATGCGCCGCCAAATCAATCGCTTCGCTCAAGTCACCGCCGCCTTGTCAATCCTGACGAGCGGTGGTTTCGCGTTGGCCGCGCCGGTCGAACCGGTGGCCGGCGGCACCTCCGAACACGATTACTTTTCCGACCTGCCCGTCGTGCTTTCGGTCTCGCGCCTGGCCCAGCCGCTCGACGAAACACCGGGCGCGGTGACGGTGATCGACCGCGACATGATCCGTCGCTCGGGCGCGCGCGAACTGGTCGATATCTTGCGACTGGTGCCGGGATTCATCATCGGCGGCTTCAACGGCGCCAACCCGCTGGCCGCCTACCATGCCGGCTTCGACGACAACATCAGCCGCCATCTGCAGATTCTGGTGGACGGCCGTTCGGTCTATTCGAGTTTTCTTCTCGGCGACACCCATCGCGGCATGATGGGGGTGGTGCTGGAGGACATCGAACGCATCGAGGTCCTGCGCGGTTCCAATTCCGCCGCCTACGGAGCGAATGCCTTCCTCGGCGTCATCAACATCATTACCCGCAATGCCCTCGACGCGCGCGGCGGCATGATGTCGGTGACCGCGGGCGAGCGCGGCATCGACGACAACATGGTTCGGGTTGGCGTCGGCAACGATCGGGCGGCGATCCGGGCGACGCTGGCGCGCCGCGCCGACAGCGGCCTCGATCACCTGTACGACGACAAGCGTGTCGAGCAATTGCATCTGCGCGCGGATTTCCGCCCTGGCGGCGGCGACGAGATTTCCCTTTCCGCGGGGAAGTTCGTCGACTCCTATGGCGACGGTTTTCCCAATGAATCGGGCAACATGCCGCGCACCTCGCAGTTCGGCGGCGACTACCTGCAAGGCAGTTGGCGACGGGATCTCGGCCAGGGACGGAATCTGCAGGTTCTCGCCACCCTGGACAACGAGCGGATTCGCGACAACTTTCCCTACCCGTTGCTGGATGGACTTGTCATCGACTTCGGCGGCACGGCGCGGCGGACCAGTATTCAGGCGCAACACAGTTTCTCCCCGGGAGCCAACGTCCGTGCCGTATGGGGCGGCGAGTACCGGCACGAATCGGTGAATTCGAAGCCCGTCTACTTCGTCGACGAGGACTTGACCAGCCATCAGTGGCGCTGGTTCGGCAATGCCGAATGGAGGCCCCACCATCGCTTGCTGATCAATGCCGGCGGCCTGTGGGAATACCACAGCATCGTCGGCGCCCGCATGTCGCCGCGCCTGATGGCCAACGTTCGAGTGGCGAATGGTCATACGATCAGGGCGGGCATTACCGAGGCGCATCGTTCCCCGACGCTCTACGAATTGCGGGGCGATGTCCGTTACTATCATCCGACCCTTGGCGTGCTGCTGGCCAATACCGTCAAGGCCACCGGCGGCGTCAAACCGGAAACCATGTTGGTGCGCGAACTGGGTTATCTCGGCGAATTCCCCAAGGCGCGCCTGATGATCGACGTGCGCGCCTTCGACGAGCGCATCGACACGCTGGTGGGTTCGCACACCTACGCCAAGCTCGGCCTGCTGAAAAAAGACACTGATGACATGGTCAACAAGCCGGGTCCACGGATCCTGGGCTGGGAGCATCAGACAACCTGGCGTCCCACGAGCGGTACGCGAATCATCCTGAGCCAGCAGTTCTCGCGCATCGACTCGGCCGAAACGAACGAACGGCACAACGCGCCGACCGATACGACCGCGCTGGCCTGGTTTCAGGACTTGCCCGGCAACCTCTCCGCCAGCCTGATGTATGCCACCACGGGCGCGATGACCTGGCGGGGCTATCCGGCCAACCTGCTGAAGAGCGAGCATCAGCTCGATCTGCGCCTGGCGTGGAAATTCCGCGTCGGTACCACCCGCGGCGAACTCGCGGGAACCGTGCAGCAGGCCAACGGGCCCCGCCAGGAGCTCCTGCCCACCTACACCCTCGACCGGCGCGCCTACGCGACGCTGCGACTCGAGTTCTGACCGATGCGCGCCGGCTTCTCCCGCCCCCTCGCCCTTGCTTGCCTATGTCTAATGCTATATGCATTTAGCGGGATGGCGCGGGCGGCCGGGCCGGCGGTTTGGGTGGCGCTGTCGGATGCGGGCGGGGCTTATGCCGAGGCGGCGGCGGCGGTCGAGGCCGAGATCGAGCGCGCCGGCACGGGCAAGGGCGATGCCGTGGCGCGCCCGTGGCGCGAGCTGACGGCGGCGACGACGGGGGGGGCGCCGCAGTTGATCATTGCCGTCGGCGGCCAGGCCTTGAGCGGCATGCTGGCAAGCGGCCCGCGGGTGCCGTTGCTGGCCGTGCTGGTGCCCGAAGCAGCTTTCCAGCGGGCGGTCGCTGGATTCAATGACCGGCCCAACTCGGCGGTGCTGCTCGACCAGCCGCCGGGGCGGCAGCTGGCCGCCTTGCGCCTGGCCCTGCCTTCGCTGCGGCGCGTCGGCATTCTCTTCGGCCCGGAATCGCGCTGGCAGGAAGCGTCCTTTCAGCGTGCGGCGGCGGAGGTGGAGGCGCAGCTGATCGTCGGTCGCGTGAGCTCGCCCGATGGTCTGGCCGGGGTATTGCAGCACACGCTCAATGACAGCGACCTGCTGCTCGCGGTGGCCGACTCGGTGGTGTTCAACAACGCCAGCATCCAGAACATCCTGACCGCGGCCTACCGTCAGCGCGTGCCGCTGGCGGCCTTTTCGCCGGCCTATGTCAAGGCCGGCGCGCTGCTGGCGGTGTATTCGACCCCGGCCCAGGTTGGCCGCCAGGCGGGCGAAATGGCGCGGGTCTTCCTCTCCGGACGGCCGCTGCCGCCGCCGCAGGCGCCGCAGGATTTCGTCGTCGGCATCAATGCCGAGGTGGCGCGCTCGCTCGGCATTCCGCTGGCGACCCCGGATGAACATTTGCTGGCATCGCAGCTCAAGGCCATGGAGCGCAAACCATGACGTTGGGTGGACTCAAGGCGCGGGTTCTGCTCGCTGCCGTGCTGCCGGCGGCGCTGGTCGCCGTGGTGCTGGCCGCGATTTTTACCGCGCGGCAGATCGACAGCCTGGAGGAAGCCCTGGCGGCGCGCGGCCGAGCCGAGGCGCGGCAGCTTGCGAGCAACGCCGAATTCGGCCTCTTCTCCGGCAATCTCGAGCTGCTGGTGCGCCTGGCGCGCAACATGAGCCAGGGCGACAGCGCCATCACCGCGGTGGCGATCATCGATGACAGGGGAAAGACGTTGGCGCATAGCGGCTTCTCGGTTCTGGCCGAGTGGCCGAAGGTGGTCGAGGCCACTCGCACCTTTGTGTCGAGCGAAACGCTGGTCGTGGTGGTGCCGATTCACCGTCATGTGCTGGCCATCGATGACGTCTACTCGGGCTTCGGCGGCACGCCGCCGTTGGGCGGACTCGACGGCATGGTGGTGCTGGAGCTATCGCGGGCGCCGCTGCTGATGGAGCAGTTCTACCTGCTGGCGGTGACGCTGGTGGTCGCCCTGGCCGGTTTGCTGATCGGCGGCGTGCTGGCCGTGCGCATCGCCCGCGGCGTCACCCGGCCGGTACTGCACATGAGTGACGTGGTGCGGCGGATCGCCGCCGGCGACATGGCGGCGCGCGTTGCCCCGGATCCAGCCGGTGCGGTGCGCCAGCTCGAGGACGGCATCAACGACATGGCGCTGCGCATTGCAAGTGCCCAGGATCATTTGCGCGAGCAGGTTGCGGCGGCGACCGCCGAGATGCGCCTGCGCAAGGAAGAGGCGGAAGAGGCGGCCGCCTCCAAGTCGCGATTCCTCGCCGCGGCCAGCCACGATCTGCGCCAGCCGATGCACGCGCTGGGACTGTTCGTTTCGCGCCTGTCGCGTCTGCAACTCGGACAGGAGGCGCACGGCGTGGTTCGCTATATCGAAGCGTCGGTCTCGGTGCTGCAGGATCTGCTCGATACCCTGCTCGACATCTCGCGCATCGACGCCGGCCTGGTGACGCCGACTTTGGCGCCGGTGGCGGTCGGCAAGCTGTTCGACCGTCTCGAGATCGAGCTGGCCGAGTCGATCCGGCGCAAGGGCCTGAGTTTCAGGCGGCGCGGCGGCGCGGGGCTGACGCTGCATACCGATGCGGCGCTGCTCGAGCGCATCCTGATGAACCTGCTCTCCAACGCCAGCCGTTACACCCAGCGCGGCGGGGTGCTGCTGGCCTGCCGCCGGCGCGGCGCCGTGGCCTGGCTGGAAGTCTGGGACAGCGGCATCGGCATCCCGCTCGAGTCGCAGCGCGCGATCTTCCTCGAATACATGCAGGTCGGCAATCCGGAGCGCGACCGCGCCAAGGGACTGGGCCTCGGTCTGTCGATCTGCGAACGCCTGGCCCGTCTGCTCGGGACCCAATTGCAGTTGCGCTCGCGGCCGGGTCGCGGCAGCGTGTTCCGCATCGAAGTGCCGCTGGCGCCAATGGCCGCCGGGGCACCAGCGCAGGCGGCGGCCACCGCCGGCTTCGATGCGGTCGGCATGGTCGGAACGGTGCTCATCATCGACGACGATCCGCTGGTGCTGGCGAGCACTGCCCAGCTGGTGACTTCATGGGGCTGCCGCGCCGTCGCCGGCGTTTCGGTGGTCGAAGTCATGACCGAGTGCGACGCGACGAACTGCCGGCCGGACGCGGTCATCTGCGACGACCGGCTGCGGGGCATCGAGAACGGCATCGACTCGGCGCGGGCGCTGCGGCTGCGCTACGGCGATATCCCGGTGCTGCTGCTGACCGGCGACCTCAGCGAAGAACTCGGGAAAATCGCGGCGCGGCACGGCCTGGCCCTGCTCGGCAAGCCGCTGAAGCCGGCGCGGCTGCGCGCGCTGCTGCAATCGATGCTGCAATAAGACCCCACCCCCCAGCCCCCGCCCACGCGGGGGTGACGGATGTTCGCCGGCGGCGGCGGCTCCGGTTCGCTGGCTTCGCCCGGCTCGGGGCGGCCCGTCGCCGGGCTAGTAGCGAAGCTGCATCTGCTGATCGTCCGGCGCGCCGCGCCGGGCGGTGATCTCCAGCACCGGCAGGCGTGGCTGGCGCGGCTGCGATGGGCGGAAGAAGCGCGCCCGCTGGGCGGCGATGCGGTCGTCAATGGTCTCCAGCGACATGCCGCGCGACTGGAGGATGCGGCGGATGCGCAGGATCTCTTCCATGTCCGGCGGTTCGTCGATCGAGCGTGGTGCCACGGCCGGCCGCGGCTTGCTGGCCGCCGCCGCGTACTGTTCGGGGCTGCTCACCAGGCGCGCGATGTCGCCGCGGTTGAATTTGATGGCCCACTCCAGCACGCCATCGCCGTTCTCGTTGCGGATCGAGCGGTCGGCGCCCCGCTTCACCAGCAGGCGCGCCAGCTCGTCGTGGCCTTCGTAGGCGGCCATCATCAGCACCGACGAGCCGTTGGGGGTGCGGGCATCGATGTCGGCGCCGCTCTCGAGCAGCCGCTGCGCGGCATCAACGTGGCCGGCGAACACCGCATAGTGCAGCGCCGACCATTCGTTGCCCTCGCGGTTGATCCTGGCGTTGCGCGCCAGCAGCCACTTGACGGCATCGGTGTGACCACGCCAGGCCGCGTGCATCAGCGCCGTTTCGCCAAAGCCGTTGGCGCGGTGGATGTCGGCGCCGCGCGCGACGAAAAGCTCCATCAGGGAGATGTTGCCGGTCCAGGCGCCGATCATCAGCCCGGTACCGATGCGGTCGGCGACAAAATTGGGGTCGAGGCCGGCATCGAGCCACTGCCGCGCCTGGTCGACGGCGCCGAGCTCCAGCACGGCGCCGAAGCGCACGCGATCCGGCAGCCCCGCCGGCGGGGCTGCAAATGCCATGGACCCAAAGGCTGGCACCAGAGCCGGCCCCGCCGCCACGGCGAGCGCGAGCAACAGAGCGCGCAGCCAGGTTTTCATGCCATCATCTCGCCGGGAATTCGGTCAGAAACTTCATTCGGACTTGCCTGGACCATTGGCTTTGCCGCTGCATATCGCATTTGTATTGTCGCTGGCTTTTCATCTTGCGCTCTATACCCTCGCCGACTGGGCCGGGCTGCGCGCGCCCGCGCCGCCCCCGCCCCGGTCGGTGATCGAGGCGCTGCTGATTCTGCCCGAGATCGTCGCACCGCAGGCACCCGCACTGCAACTGGCCGAAGCGCCGCCGCCGGAGGTGCCTGCCGTGGTGCCGCCGGCTCCTGCCCCACGGCCGCCCATCGTACCCATCGTACCCGTGGTGCCGCAGGCGACATTGTCGCGGCGTCCGCCTTCGATGACCACGCCGAGGTTCTATCCGCGCGAGGCGGTAATGCGCGGGATCGAGGGCGAGGCGTTGGTGAATGTCACGCTCGACGCCTCGGGCAAGGTACTCGAGGCGCGCATCGAACGCAGTAGCGGCCACGCCATTCTCGATGACGCCGCCCTCTCGGCGGCCCTGTCGCTCAAGTCCCTGCCCGGCGGCGGCCGCGAGGTGATGCTGCCGGTCCGCTTCAAGCTGAAATAAGGTTAAGGCGCCTGGCGATTTCCAGCGTCAGCGCCGACTGGTTGAGGGTGTAGAAATGCAGCCCCGGTGCGCCGCGCTCGAGCAGGCGCTGGCACAGTCCGGTGACCACGTCGAGGCCGAAGGCGCGGATCGAATCGGCGTCGTCGCCGAAAGCTTCGAACTTCCGCCGCATCCAGCGCGGGATCTCGGCGCCACAGCTGTCGGAGAAGCGCGCGAGCTTGGAGAAGCTGCCGATGGGCATGATGCCGGGGATGATGGGAATGCCCACGCCCAGCGCCCGCGCCTCGTCGACAAAATGGGAGTAAGCATCGGCGTTGTAGAAATACTGGGTGATGGCGGAGTTGGCGCCGGCATCGATCTTGCGCTTGAAGTTCAGCAGGTCCTCGCGCGGGCTGCGGGCCTGCGGGTGCCACTCGGGATAGGCCGCCACCTCGATGTGGAACCAGTCGCCGGTCTCCTTGCGGATGAACTCGACCAGCTCGTTGGCGTAGCGGAACTCGCCCGCGTCGGCCATGCCCGAGGGCAGGTCGCCGCGCAGCGCCACGATGCGGCGGATGTCCGAGGCCTTGAACTGCTCAAGCAGCGCGCGGATCGAGTCGCGCGTCGAGCCGATGCAGGAGAGGTGCGGCGCGGCGACATGGCCTTCGCGCTGGATGTCGAGCACGACTTCGAGCGTGCGGCTGCGCGTGGAGCCGCCGGCGCCGTAGGTGACGGAAAAGAAACCGGGTTGCAGCGCGGCGAGCTTCGCCCGCACGGCGCGCAGTTTCTCCACGCCCTCGGCGGTTTGTGGGGGGAAGAATTCGCAGGACAGTTCAGTTTTTTTCATGTTGGGCGTGTAAAAAGAATTCGCGGTTGCCGTCGGTTCCGCTGATGGGGCTTTCGAACCAGTCTACGACGCGCAGCCTTTGTTCCGCACAGCAGTCGCGCAACCTGGCCTCGACCTCGCCGTAAAGCGCCGCATCGCGCACGATGCCACCCTTGCCGACGCCATCGGGGCCGACCTCGAACTGCGGCTTGACCAGCAGCAGCATGTCGCCGTCGGATGCGAGGAAGGCCGGTAGTTGCGGCAGCACCAGCGTCAGCGAGATGAAGGATACATCGGCGACGATGAGGTCGAACAGCGGGGCCGGTCGCCGTGCCGCCAGCGCCGACTTTTCGAGATCGCGGGCGTTGATGCCCTCGAAAGGCTCGACCCGCGGGTGAGCGGCGAGCGTCGGATGCAACTGACCGTGGCCGACGTCGATGCCGACGACATGGGCCGCGCCGTTCTGCAACAGGCAATCGGTGAAGCCGCCGGTGCTCTGGCCGACGTCGAGGCAGCGCCGGCCGCGAACCTCGATGCCGGCATGCGCCAGCGCGCCGGCGAGCTTGATGCCGCCGCGCGAGACATAGCGGTCGGCGGCGTCATCGACGATGCGCAGCTCGGCGGTTTCCGGCAGCTCCTGCGCCGGCTTGGTGACCGCCGTCTCGCCAGTCCCACGGGGATTTCCTTCGGTCACGCCGACTTTCGCGAAAACGCGACCGGCCTCGATCAGGCGCCGCGCCGCCGTGCGCGACGGCGCCAGGCCACGCGCGACCAGCAGCATGTCGGCTCGCGGCGCGCCGGCGTGCGGTGGCCGCGCCGGCGCGTGAAGCGTCGGCGCGGGGCGGGTGCTGCGGCGGTGAAAGGACTTCAATAGCGGTAGTTCTCGGACTTGTACGGACCGGTCTTGGGCACGCCGATGTAGGCCGCCTGTTGATCGGTCAGCTCGGACAGTTGCGCGTTGAGCTTGCGCAGTTGCAGGCGCGCCACTTTTTCGTCGAGATGCTTGGGCAGCACATAGACGCCCACCGGGTAATCGGCATTGCGCGTGAACAGTTCGATCTGCGCGATGGTCTGGTTGGCGAAGGAGCTGGACATCACATAAGACGGATGCCCGGTGCCGCAACCGAGGTTCACCAGGCGACCCTTGGCGAGAAGAATGATCCTCTTGCCGTCGGGGAAGATGACGTGATCGACCTGCGGCTTGATCTCTTCCCACTCGTATCCCTCGACCGAGGCGACGTCGATCTCGTTGTCGAAGTGGCCGATGTTGCAGACGATGGCCTGGTCCTTCATCTTGGCCATGTGGTCGTGGGTGATGACGTGGAAGTTGCCGGTGCAGGTGACGAAGATGTCGGCCTTGTCGGCGGCGTATTCCATGGTCACCACGCGGTAGCCTTCCATCGCCGCCTGCAGCGCGCAGATCGGGTCGATCTCGGTCACCCACACCTGGGCCGACAACGCGCGCATGGCCTGGGCCGAGCCCTTGCCGACGTCGCCGTAGCCGGCGATCAGGGCCACCTTGCCGGCGATCATCACGTCGGTGGCGCGCTTGATGCCGTCCACCAGCGACTCGCGGCAGCCGTAGAGGTTGTCGAACTTGGACTTGGTGACCGAGTCGTTGACGTTGATCGCCGGAATCTTCAGGTCGCCGCGCTCGTGCATTTGATACAGGCGATGCACGCCGGTGGTGGTCTCTTCCGTCACGCCCTTGATCTTGGTCAGGCGCGTGGAATACCAGGTCTTGTCGACTGCCAGCTTGGCCTTGATGGCGGCGAAGAGGATGCGCTCCTCTTCCGAGCCGGGATTGGCCAGCACGGAAATGTCCTTCTCCGCCTTGGTGCCGAGGTGCAGCAGCAGCGTGGCGTCGCCGCCGTCGTCGAGGATCATGTTGGAGTAGCCGTTATCGGGCCACTCGAAGATGCGGTGGGTGTAATCCCAGTAATCGACCAGGGTTTCGCCCTTGACGGCGAATACCGCCACGCCGTCGGCGGCGATGGCGGCGGCCGCGTGATCCTGGGTCGAGAAGATGTTGCACGAGGCCCAGCGCACTTCGGCGCCGAGCGCGGTCAGCGTCTCGATCAGCACGGCGGTCTGGATGGTCATGTGCAGACTGCCGGTGACGCGGGCGCCCTTGAGCGGCTGGGTCTTGGCGTATTCCTCGCGGATCGCCATCAGGCCCGGCATTTCGGTCTCGGCGATGCGGATTTCCTTGCGGCCCCAGTCGGCGAGACCGAGGTCGGCGATAACGTAGTCTTGATTGGCCACGGCAATGCTCCTTGCATGCGGCCGGAGAAGGGAGGATCGGGTGACGGGATCGCATCCCGCGCTCACCCTCGTCCCGAACCCGGCACGGGTTGGTCAGGTGAGCGCCGTTCTAACGAATCCGAGCCTGGGGGCGTCTGAAACCCGGACCCTTGCAGCGCTCCTCGGAATGGGGCGGATTATACGGGATGTGGGCCGCCGCGGCCACCGAAGGAAATGGCGCCTATCCCAGCGGCTGGAACAGAACGTCCAGGTCCTCGGCGCCGATCAGGTGCCGGCCACCGGCGCCGCCCGCGATCAACTGATCGGCCAGGCCCTTTTTGCGCGACTGCAGGGCGAGGATTTTTTCCTCGACCGTGCCCTGCGTCATCAGCTTGTAGACGAATACCGGCTTGTCCTGGCCCATGCGGTGGGCGCGGGCGGTGGCCTGTTCCTCGACGGCCGGGTTCCACCAGGGATCGTAGTGGATCACGGTGTCGGCGGCGGTGAGGTTGAGCCCGGTGCCGCCGGCCTTGAGGCTGACGAGGAAGAGCGGCACGCGGCCTTCCTGGAAGTCGGCGATCGGCCCCTCGCGCAGCCGCGTCTGGCCGGTCAGCTTGGCGTAGCGAATGCCCTTTTTCTCAAGCTCCTGCTCGATGAGGGCGAGCATGCTGGTGAATTGCGAGAACAGCAGGATTTTGCGGCCTTCGTCGAGCAGCTCTTCGAGCATTTCCATCAGCGTCGCCAGCTTGGCCGATGCGGCATGGCCCTTTTTCACCAGCGCCTGCGCCGACTCGAGCTTGACCAGGCGCGGGTCGCAGCAGACCTGGCGCAGCTTGAGCAGGGCGTCGAGGATCATGATCTGGCTCTGGCCGACGCCCTTTTCCTTGAGCACATCGCGCAGTTTCTTGTCGAAGGCGACGCGCAGCGATTCGTAGAGGTCGCGCTGGCCACCCTCGATCTCGACCCAGCGGACGATCTCCGTGCGCGGCGGCAGTTCCGTCAGCACCTGTTCCTTGGTCCGCCGCAGCAGGAAGGGCCGCACGCGCTCGGCCAGGCTTTGCCGCGCGGCCGGGTCGCCCTGCTTTTCGATGGGCGCGCGGAAGACGCGGCCGAAGCGCTCGGCCTTGCCCAGAAATCCGGGCATCAGGAAATCGAACTGCGCCCACAGTTCGCCGAGGTGGTTCTCCAGCGGCGTGCCGGTGAGCGAGAGGCGATGGCGGGCGACGAGCTTCCTCGCCACCTGGTGCGACTTGGCCTTGGGGTTCTTGATGAACTGCGCCTCGTCCATGATCAGCAGATGGTAGGGCTGCGCCAGCAGCGTTTCCTGGTCGCGCACCAGCAGCGGGTAGGTGGTGAGCACGATGTCGGCGCCGGCGATTTCATTGAAGCGCCCGGCGCGGTCGGGGCCGTGCAGGGTGAGCACCCTGAGTTCGGGCGTGAACTGCGCCGCCTCGTTTCTCCAGTTGGCCATCAGGCTGGTCGGCGCCACCACCAGGCTCGGGCGGTCGGCGCGGCCGGAGAGCTTTTCGATTTGCAGGTGGGCCAGCGTCTGCACCGTCTTGCCCAGGCCCATGTCGTCGGCCAGGATGCCGGCGAGATCGTATTCGCGCAGGAATTGCAGCCAGTCGAGGCCGGCCTGCTGGTAGGGGCGCAAGGTGGCGCGAAAAGTCGGCGCTGGCGGGACGGCGGCGATGCCGGAAAAATCCTTGAGACGGGCGCCGATGCCGCGCAGCCGCTCGCCGCCCAGCCAGTGCGCCGGTTGCTGGTCGAGTGTGGCCAGCACGGCGGCGTGGTGGCGCGACAGGCGCGGCCGGCCATCGTGCGTATGGTCGAGAAACTCCAGCAGTGGCAGCAGCCACGCGCGCAGGCGCGGCACCGGCACGGGCAGAAAGCGCCGCTCGTCGAGCGCGACGGGCACGGTGTCCGTTTCCGCCATGTCGTTGAGCCGCGTCAGCAGGCGCGGCTGCTCGGCGATCAGACGCACCAGCGGTGGTACCAGGCTGACGCGCTCGCCGCCGATCATCACGCCGAGGTCGAGGTTGAACCAGTCGCCGCCGCTTTCTTCCTCGACATCGACGAACCAGTCGTCCGCTTGCGCCAGCTGGTAGGGAAAATCGGCGACGACGGTGACCTCGATGCCCGCCGTCTCCAGCGCAAGAATGCCCTCGGACAGCAGCGGCAGCCAGCCGTTCGCGTCCTGCCGGAGCGGCAGCAGGCAGTCGGACGAGCCGTCGATGCGGTGGTAATTCGGCAGGCGGCGCCGGAGGCTGTCGAGGCCCTGCGCCCGCAGTGTCTCCCAGACCTCGACTTCGGCCTCGACATCGCGCGCGACGGAACGTATTTCGCCCTCGATCGTAACGCGCATCAGCGGCGGCGGCGGGTCGGCGCCCAGCACGGGCGGCAGGCCGGGATAGGCAAAGACCAACTCGGCCAGCGCCATGTCGTCGGCGATGCTGCTCATCCTTTCGTGACGGACGTGGCCGCGCGTCAGCCGCAATTGCACGGCGGGCGGGCCGGCCGCCGCCTCGGTCTCGCGCGCTTGCGGCAGCGGCAGCACCAGCTCGCGCACCTTGCCGAGCGCGGCCAGCCGCCCGCGCACGAGCTGGGCATCGACCTCGTTGAGCGGCGGCGCCGCCATGATGCGGTGGACGACGTCGTCCGGCAGGCCGCTGCTCAACTCGCCCACTTCCGCCGTGGCCGGATCGAAGTAGGCCAGCGGCCAGGTGGGCAGTCGCGTCAGGGATGCCGGCAACTCGAAGGCCAGCCGTTGCCTGCCCTGCGCGTCGCGTCGCCATTCGAGTTCGATGGCGCGGCTTGCCCCCAGCCGCAGCGGTTGTTCCATGTTGTCGTCGGCGAACAGGCGGCCGGTGTGCGCGGCCAGCCGCAGCAGCATGAAACCGGTCTCGCCGGTCAGGCTGGCATTCAGTTCGCGCTGGTAGTAGCGAATTTCTTCCTGGCAGGCGAGCGCCAGCCGCAGCACCGCCACGTCCTCGGGCTGGACCAGATCCCTGGCCGCGCCGCGCACGTCGTGGGCGTAGGGCATCCACGGCGCGGGCTTGCCCAGACCGCCCTTCTTGAGGCGGCGACTTTTCCCCACGGCGAGAATGCCTCGCGCCGGGTCGAGCCGATAGACGACGCGAGAGGTACCGACGATGACCTCGGTGGCGACGGGCGGGTCCAGCGACGCCAGCCAGGCCAGCGCGGCCGGACTGGGTTCGATAGCGAGCTCCGGCGTGGCTTGCCCTGGAATGCGTGCCTCCGCCAGTGCCTCGTTACCCTGCGCCAGCGCGGTCAGCAGCAGGGCGACGGTGTGCTTGCAGTTGTAGCCGACCGGGCAGCTGCACTCGCCCTCGATGGCAAGAATTTTCCCGCTCGCGGGATGCACCTTGAGCCAGACATCCACCCGATACGGACGCTTTGTCGATCCCCGCACGGTGCCGAGCACATCCAGCTCGCTGTCGCCGCTGTCAACCAACTCGTCGATGACGGCGCGTTTTTCGACCGCGTACTGCATGCCCCGCAGCAGGGTGGCATGATCGAAAAAATCGGCGAGATCGGGGGCCGGGGCGAGCTCCCGGCCATGAATGCGCGTCATCGAACGGACTTACAGGCCGGCGTCATTGCGCAGCAGGGCAGCCTTGTCGATGTTCTCCCAAGTAAACTCCGGCTCGTCGCGGCCGAAGTGGCCGTAGGCGGCGGTCTTCTGGTAGATCGGGCGCAGCAGGTCGAGCATATTGACGATGCCCTTGGGGCGCAGGTCGAAATTCTGCCTCACCAATTCGGCGATCTTCTCGTCCGGGATCTTGCCGGTGCCATAGGTGGTGACCCAGACCGAGGTCGGGTGCGCCACGCCGATGGCATAGGATATCTGGATCAGGCAGCGCGAGGCCAGGCCGGCGGCGACGATGTTCTTGGCCACGTAGCGGCCGGCGTAGGCGGCCGAGCGGTCGACCTTGGACGGATCCTTTCCGGAAAACGCGCCGCCGCCGTGGGGCGCCGCGCCACCATAGGTGTCGACGATGATCTTGCGACCCGTCAGGCCGCAGTCGCCCTGCGGGCCGCCGACGACGAAGCGGCCGGTGGGGTTCACCAGGTACTTGATCTCGCCCTTGACCAGTTCCCGCGGCAGGATGGGCTTGATGATTTCCTCGATCACCGCCTCGCGGATGGTCTCGAGCGAAACCTCGGGCGCGTGCTGGGTGGAGATCACCACGGTGTCGATGGCGGCGGGCTGGCCGTCCTCGTAGCGCACGGTGACCTGCGACTTCGCGTCGGGGCGCAGCCACGGCAGGCGACCATCCTTGCGCAGCATGGCCTGGCGCTCCATCAGGCGGTGCGAGAGGTAGATCGGCAGCGGCATCAGCGAGGGCGTCTCGTCGCAGGCGTAGCCGAACATCAGGCCCTGGTCCCCGGCGCCCTGGTCGAGGTTGTCGTCGTAGGCCTTGTTCACGCCCTGGGCGATGTCGGGGCTCTGCTTGTCGTAGGCCACCAGCACGGCGCAGCCCTTGTAGTCGATGCCGTACTCGGTGTTGTCGTAGCCGATGCGCTTGATGGTGTCGCGCGCGACATCGATGTAATCGACGTTGGCGCCGGTCGTGATCTCGCCGGCCAGCACGACCAGGCCGGTGTTGCACAGCGTTTCGGCGGCGACGCGCGAATGCTTGTCCTGCGCCAGGATGGCGTCGAGGATGGCGTCCGATATCTGGTCGGCGACCTTGTCCGGATGGCCTTCGGAAACGGATTCGGATGTGAAAAGGTATTCGTTTGACATTTGCCTGCTCCTTTGCTGCTTGGTATGTCCCCATGGTGTCCGGCGTGACCGGCTCGGGGTGGAGCAGGCGACGCTTTAGCAGCATTCGGCGCCCCGTTGCCGGTTTGCCCCGCCCTGCAAGTTGTCCTGATTAACTCGGCGGAGGCGGTAATATTAGCCTTTCGTCAATCGCCGGTCAAACCGCCCCTGCATGGGCTTCCTGTTTCGCCTCCTTTCCTGTTTTCCCCTGCCGCTGCTGCACAACCTCGGCGCGCTTGTCGGTTGGGCGATCTGGCTGTTTTCGCCCACCTATCGTCGCCACCTGCGCGAAAATACCGCGCTGGCAGGCATGGCGTCGGTGCGCACGGCCGCCGTCGCCGAGGCAGGCAAGGCCATCCTCGAACTGCCGAAACTCTGGCTGCGGCCGCACGACGAAGTGGTGGAGCGCATCGTCAAGGTCAGCGGCTGGGAACTGGTCGAGGAAGCCTGGCGCGAGGGACGCGGCATCCTGTTTCTGACGCCGCACCTCGGCTGTTTCGAAATCGCCGCCCAGTACTACGCCAGCTTCCGGCCGATGACCGTGCTTTATCGTCGCCCCAAGCAGGCTTGGCTTGCCGCCATCGTCGAGGACGGCCGCGGCGCCAACCTGCGCCTGGCGCCGGCCGACGTGTCCGGCGTGAAAAAGCTGCTCAAGGCGCTGAAGAACGGCGAGGCCGTCGGCATGCTGCCCGACCAGGCGCCCGGCGCCGGCGAGGGCACGTGGGCGCCGTTCTTCGGCCGCCCGGCCTATACCATGACCCTGGCGCCGCGCCTCGCCGCGACTGGCGCGACGGTGCTGCTGGCCTACGCCGAACGCCTGCACTACGGCGCCGGCTACCACCTCAAGCTGCGCCGTCCCGCCGAGCCGCTGACCGATCCGGCGGCCGTCAACCGCGCCATCGAAGGCCTGATCCGCGAATGCCCCGAGCAGTATCTCTGGGGCTACAACCGTTATAAGGCGCCCGCTGGCAGCGGAGCTGGGGGCAAAGCGTCCGCCAGCGGGATGCCGCCGCTGGACTCCGAAGTCACGGACGCAGCATCCGCTTCCTCGAGGTGACGGTGGACGAGTTGCCGGTGGTTCTGCTGGAGATCGAGCGCGCCTTCCGCCAGCCGGTGCAGTTCCAGGGGCAGGAGTTCATCCGCGTCGGCTCCTACAAGAAGCGGCTCAAGGATTTCCCCGAGAAGGAACGCGGGCTGCGGCGCATCTTCGACAAGGCGCCTTTCGAGAGCGGCGTGGCCATCGAACTGGAGTTGTGGTCTGCCGGGTTGCCGGTTGAGCGGGAGGCAAAGGGTATGAGCCGCGACTTTTCGATAAAGGCGGGAGACGGGACGCCACGGATCGCGTTGTCGTTGCCGTGGCCCGGACTGGCACCAACCAACTCCAGCGCCGGAACTTTCCGATCGCTCAACGCCGGAGAAAATCCCCGTCGGCGCAACCTCGTCTTCATAATGATTTCGCATGCCGCGCAATACACCCGAATGCCGGTTTCAGTCGCTTCGCAACTGAAAAAGTCGGCGCTGGCGACACGGCGAGAGTGACAGGCGGTCGGGTACGCGACCCTGGCCGTTCGCAGTAACAGCAGTAAATCTAGCGGGTTGAAGTCCCGTCCGGGGAGTTGTCCGTACACCCCGGTAGCATGAGGAAGCGGCGTCGTGGTAACGCGGGGTCGTGAGTTTCCAAACAGCAAGAGAGCAGGCCGTAACGCAAGTGAACCTA
>JAUYFI010000123.1 GCA_030691075.1 Sulfurisoma sp.
GGCGGCCGTGCCGGTGAGGGTGAGGTTCTCCACGTTGGCGCCAAGCGTGTAGCTGACGCTGGATCGAACATTGTCCGTGCCTTCGTTGAGGTTCTCGATCGTCGCGTCGCCCACGTTATCGACGATGTAGGTGTCGTTGCCGAGACCGCCGCTCAGGGTGTCGGCGCCCGTGCTACCGCTCAGCCAGTCATTGCCCGTGGTCGGGATGTTCGTTTTGGCGATCAGGGTGGCCGCGTTCCATTGCGTGCCGTCGGCAAACCTGACTTGCTCGACCTTGTAGGTGTCGCTGGCGAACCAGTTACTCAGCGTGAGTTGATCCGTGGTGCCGGCAATCTTGAGATAGAGACTGTAGGCATCGCGGCTTACCACGATGTCGGTCGGAAGCACGCCGGCCACCATCTGTACCGTGTCGATATTGCCTGCGGTGCCGTCATAGTCGAACACGTAGTCGCTACCGTAGCCGCGCCCGAACAGATAGGTGTCGTTGCCTCCGCCGCCGTAGAGATAGTCATAGCCGGCCCCACCGTCCAGCACGTTGGCGGCACTGTTGCCGTAGAGCGTGTTGTTGAGTGCGTTGCCGGTGCCGTTGATGGCGGCCGTGCCGGCGAGGGTGAGGTTCTCCACGTTGGCACTCAGGACGTAGCTGACGCTGGATCGAACATTGTCCCAGCCTTCGTTCAGGTTCTCGGTCACCACGTCGCCCACGTTGTCGACGATGTAGGTGTCGTCGCCCAGACCGCCGCTCAGGGTGTCCGCGCCCATGCTGCCCGTCAGGTAGTCATTGCCCGTGGTCGGAATATTCGCCTTGGCGATCAGGGTGGCCGCGTCCCATACCGTGCCGTCGGCAAACCTGACTTGCTCGACCTTGTAGGTGTCGCCGACGAACCAGTTACTCAGCGTCAGTTGATCCGTGGTGCCGGCAATCTTGAGATAGAGACTGTAGGCATCGCGGCGGGCCACGAGGTCCGTGGGAAGCACGCCGGCCATCATCTGTACCGTGTCGATATTGCCGGCGGTGCCGTCATAGTCGTACACGCGGTCGCTACCGTAGCCGCGCCCGAACACATAGGTGTCGTTGCCTCCGCCGCCGTAGAGATTGTCATAGCCGGCCCCACCGTCCAGCACGTTGGCGGCACTGTTGCCACTGATCGTGTTGTTGAGCGCGTTGCCCATGCCGTTGATGGCGGCTGTGCCGGTGAGGGTGAGGTTCTCCACGTTGGCGCCAAGCGTGTAGCTGACGCTGGATCGAACATTGTCCCAGCCTTCGTTGAGGTTCTCGATCACCGCATCGCCCACGTTGTCGACGATGTAGGTGTCGTTGCCCGCCCCGCCCTTGAGAGTATCGTTGCCCGCGCCACCATCCAGGATGTCGTTGCCACTGAGTCCCTCGACAAGATCTGCACCGGACGTTCCAGTAAGAGTATCGTTGTTTGCAGTGCCCACAATATGACCGACTACCGCCGCGGTGGCGACACTGGCCACGCTTTCAACGGTGCCGTGGCCGTCGGTGTAGCCTGCCTGGACTCTGACTTGCTTGCCGACCTCGGCTCCGGTCAGGGTGAAGCTACTCGAGGTGGCGCCGGCAATGGCGGTCCAGGTGCTGCCGTCGGTCGAGCTCTGCCACTGGTAGCCGATGCTGCCCAAGCCGTCTGCATCGGCCAGGGTGTTGGCCGCGTAGAGGGTCTGGTTCTGTGTCGTGGTGCCGGTGACGGTGACGGTGCCGGTGGGGGCATCGTTGATGTTGGCGATGGCAGCAGTCGCAGCGCTGGCCTTGCTCTCAACCGTTCCATGACCATCGGTGTAGCTGGCATTCACGCGAACCTGCTTGCCGACTTGCGCTTCGGTGAGGGCGAAGGTGCTGGCCGTAGCACCAGCGATGACGTTCCAGGTCACGCTCGCATCGGCCGAACTCTGCCACTGGTAGCCGATGGTGCCCAGACCATCTGCGTCGGCCAGCGTGTTAGCGGCAGTGAGGGTCTGGTTCTGGGTCGCCGTGCCGGTAACGGTCACGGTGCCGGTAGAGGCCAGGTTCACCATCTGCCGAATATCGGACGCCTGCCAAACCGGCCCGCCCGCGAATGACACAGCCTCCACCGCATACTGCCCCGGCGCTGTCTCGGCGAAGCTGACGCTGTCGGTAGCCGAGACAGAAAGCATTACTTGGGAACCCGTACGGCTTGCCGTCACGCCAGATGCTAGAATCCCTGAACCGAAAATAATCTGATCAGTACCGCTGGCGTCGACGATGGTATCTGCTCCACCACCGACAGCGAACTTATAGGTGTCGTCGCCAGCGCCGCCGATCAACGTATCGGCACCTGCGCCACCATCCAGCGTATCGTTGCCGGCATTGCCTGTCAGCGTGTTGATGCCGGTCGTGCCGGTGATGACGTTGTCGAGAGCGTTGCCAGTGCCGTTGATGCTCGCGCTACCAGTCAGGGTAAGATTCTCTACCTCGGCTGCCAGCGTGTGGGTCACCGAGGACTGAACCAGGTCAATACCCTGGTTGGCATTCTCGACCACCAAATCCGCGGCATTGTCGACCACGAAAGTATCGTTGCCATCGCCGCCGATCAAGGTGTCGGCACCGCTGCCGCCGTTGAGCGTGTCGTTGCCGGCGCTGCCATCCAGGATATTGGCGGCGGCGTTGCCAATCAGCATATTGGCCAGAGTGTTGCCCGTAGCACCGGTGGCCGCTGCGCCCGTCAAAGTAAGATTCTCGACATTGCTGGCAAGTGCGTAGGTCACCGATGCATTGACCTGATCGATACCCTCGTCCGCCGCTTCAACAATCACATCGCCCGCATTGTCGACCGTGTAAATATCGTTGCCCGATCCGCCCAGCATTGTGTCGGCACCGACCCCGCCGTTCAGCGTATCGTTGCCGACGCCACTGGTGAGCATGTTGGCGGCAGCGTTGCCGGTGAGCAGGTTGTCCAGCTCGTTGCCGGTGCCATTGATGGCGGCGGTACCGGTCAGCGTCAGCCGTTCGACGTTGGCCGCGAGCGAATAGCTCACCGAGCTATTGACGACGTCCAGCCCTTCGTCGGGCAGCTCGACGATCGTGTCGCCAGCGTTGTCCACCGTGTAGGTGTCGTTGCCCGTTCCGCCGATCAAGATATCGACACCGGCCCCGCCGTTCAAGGTATCGTTTCCGCCCCAGCCCGCAAGCGTGTTGGCCGCACCATTGCCGGTCAGGACGTTGTTGAGTTCGTTGCCGGTAGCGTTGATCGCGGCTGTGCCCAGCAGGCTGAGATTCTCTTGGTCGGCACCAAGCGTGTAGCTTAGATAGCTCTGTACAGTGTCCGTGCCTTCGCCGACGTTTTCGACCACCACGTCGCCCAGGTCATCGACGACGTAGACATCGTTGCCATCGCCACCGACCAAGGTGTCTGCTCCGGCACCGCCATCAAGGGTGTCGTTGCCGTACAGTCCCCACAAGGTATCGTTACCGCCCAAACCCTGTAGGAACTGATTTCCAAAATCGCCGTAGAGCGTCTCCGAATCATCGGTGCCGACAGTGCGCACGTTGGCCAGCACCGTTGCCACATCCATCGTCATACCATCGGCAAATCGAAGGCAGGCCGAGTTTGCCGCATTGAAGAAGTTAGCCACATCCAGCCGGCTGCCGTCCGGCAGGAACATCGTCAGATTCGCCCAACCGTTCAGGTTCGCCCAACCGTCTATGCCGCGCCTGAAATCCAGGTCGCCTGCGGCCACCCCTGCCGACAAGTCGATAATGTCGTTACTAGGGTATTCAAAGCAGAAGTCGTCAATCTTGTCGTGCCCATCGCCCAGTCCAAACCGGAAGACGTCGTCGCCAAATCCTCCCACGAGGCGGTCGTTGCCCGCACCACCCTCCAGTACGTCATCTCCGGCGTAACCGAATATCTGATCGTTGCCGCCCGCGCCGCTCAAACTATTGTTGCCCGCATCGCCCTCGAGGAAGTTGTCACCATCGTCGCCGACATTCGCCAAGACGTTAAGGTCCGTCACGCCCCACACCGTGCCATCGGCGAACTCCACCCGCTCGATTCTGAATACATCTCCCTCAAACCAACTCCGCAACGTCAGTCTGTCCGCGCCCCCGTTCAAGGCCAGATACAGACTGTACTGATCCCGCGTTACGGTCACCTGATTCGGCGTTACACCGTCGGCGATCCTGATCGTATCGAGATTCCCCACCGCAGGGTCCCAATCGTTGATGACATCCTGCCCCGAGCCCGTACCAAACAGATAGGTATCGTTGCCGACGCCGCCATCCAGCCAGTCATCTCCAGCACCACCGTCCAGCGCGTCATTGCCGCCCCCGACGAATATGGTGTCGTTTCCACCAAGACCGTTGATGACATCGTCGATATCGTTATAACCAACGAGACAGTCGTCCCCTTCCGTTGCCACAGCCGTCACAGCCCTCACATCTGCATAGACCCATGTCGTCCCTTCGCCAAAACGGATCGCCTCGATGCCGTGCGGATTGAACACGCCATCGCTGCCGAAATAGCTGTCCATCGTGAGTCGATCCTGAGTACCGTTGATGTTCAGGATCAGATTGTTCCCTTGGCGAGTCACCACGATATCCGACGGCAGCACGCCCTCTTTGAATTGGATGACATCCTGCTTGGTCTGGGTCCACTCCCAGCTCGATATTCTGTCCTGTCCGTCGCCCCGGCCGAACAGATAAGTGTCGTTCCCGGTGCCACCATCCAGCCAATCATTCCCCGCGCCACCTTCCAGGGTGTCGTTGCCGCCCCCGCCACTGATGTTGTCGTTTCCGCCCAGGCCACTGAGAAAGTCGTCGGAGCCGGAACCGTAGAGATAGTCATCCCCTTCCGTCGCTGGAGGCACCATAGCCTTCACGTCCACGTAGCTCCATGCTGTCGTAACGTCATCCACAAACCGGATCGCCTCGATGCCGCTCGGATTGAACTGACCGTCGCCGGAGAAGTAGCTCCCTATCGTCAACTGGTCCTGCGTACCGACGATCCTCAGATTCAGGCTATACCCTTGCCGGCTCACCACGACATCCGATGGCAGCACGCCCTCCTTGAAGCGCACCATGTCCTGCTTGGCCGGGTTCCCGTCCACACTCACAATTATGTCTTGGCCGTCACCCCGGCCGAAAAGGTAGGTGTCGTTGCCGTCGCCGCCATCCAGCCAGTCATTTCCGGTACCGCCGTCCAGCGTGTCATTGCCGCCACCGCCGCTTATGGTGTCGTTTCCGCCAAGGCCGCTGATGACATCGTCGGCGCCATAGCCGTATAACCGGTCGTCCCCGTCCGTCACCACCTGAACTTTCACTTTGACCTCAGCATAGCTCCAACTCGAACCGTCGGCGAAACGGATCGCCTCGATGCCTAAGGGGTTGAAAGCGCCATCGTAGGCAAAGTATCCCGAGATCGTGAACTGATCCTGGGTGCCATTGATCCTCAGGATCAGGTCGCTCCAATTTCGACTCACCATGACATCCGACGGTAGCACGCCCTCTTTGATCTGGACGACATCCTGTTTCCCCAGATTCTTATCCCGACTCGAGATGACTGTATCCTGCCCGTCGCCGCGACCGAACAGATAGGTGTCGTTGCCAACCCCGCCATCGAGTTGGTCGTTACCGGCGCCGCCATCGAGTATGTCGTTGCCGCCTCCGCCGACGAGGATGTCGTTACCACCGAGACCGTTGATGACATCGTCGGCGTTGAACCCGTATAGCTGGTCGTCCCCGTCTGTCGGCCCCGGCAGCATCGTCTCGACGTCCACATAGCCCCAAGTCGTCGTTCCGTCGCCGGCAAACCGGATCGCCTCGACCCGGTACGGGTTAAAGCTGCCCTCGTAGGAGAAGTAGTTCTGTACCGTCAGTTGGTCTTCCGTGCCCGCGATCTTCAGGATCAGGTTATCCGACTGCCGGCTCACGGCGACATCCGTCGGCGATACACCCACCTTGAACATCACCACATCCTGCTTGCTCTGGTTCGAGTCGTAACTCGATATCGTGTCCTGCCCGTCGCCTCGACCGAACAGGTAGGTGTCGTTACCCAAACCGCCGTCCAGTGTGTCGTTGCCTGTGCCCCCGTCCAGCGTATCGTTACCACCGCCGCTACTAATGTAATCATTCCCGCCAAGACCGCTGATGGCATCGTCGGCATTGAACCCGTATAGCTGGTCGTCTCCTTCCGTTGCACCCGGCAGCTTCGCCTTGACTTCCGCATAGGTCCATGTTGTCTCAACGTCATCGGCAAACCGGATCGATTCGACGCCGTAAGGATTGAATGCGCCATCGTTGGAGAAGTAGCTCTGCACCGGCAGCTGATCAGGCGTAGCGGCAATCTTCAGGATCAGGTTGTCACCCTGCCGACTCACCACGACGTCTGCCGGCAGCACACCTGCCTTGAACTGGATAGCGTCCTGCTTGGTCTGATTCCAGTCGGAATTCGATATCGTGTCCTGCCCATCGCCCCGACCAAACAGGTAGGTGTCGTTGCCAGCACCACCATCGAGTTGATCGTTGCCGGTGCCGCCGTCCAGCGTGTCGTTGCCTCCGTTGCCGAGGATATAGTCATCGCCGCCAAGCCCCGAGATCACATCGTCGGAGTTGAACCCGTATAGCTGGTCGTTGTATTCCGTCGCTCCCGGCAGCATCGTCTTGACGTCGGCATAGCCCCATGTCGTCACAGCGTCATCGACAAACCGGATCGCCTCAATGCCATAGGGATTGAATGCTCCATCGTCGGAGAAATAGCTTTGGACCATCAGCCGATCCTGCGTGCCGGCAATCATCAGAATCAGATTGTCACCAGACCGTCTCGCCATCACATCCGTCGGCGCCACACCCGCCTTGAACTGAATTGCGTCCTGCTTGTTCTGGTTCGAGTCGTAACTCGATATCGTGTCCTGTCCGTCGCCGCGACCGAACAGGTAGGTATCGTTACCCAAACCGCCGTCCAGTGTGTCGTTGCCTGTGCCCCCGTCCAGTGTGTCGTTACCACCGCCGCTACTAATGTAATCATTCCCGCCAAGTCCCGCGATCACATCGTCACTGCCAAATCCGTTCAGGATGTCATTGCCTTCCGTCGCTACCAGCGATTTCGCCTTGACCGCCGCATAGTCCCAATTCGTGTTGTCGTTAAACCGGATCGCCTCGACCCCGTACGGGTTAAAGCTGCCCTCGTAGGAGAAGTAGTTCTGCACCGTCAATTGATCCAGCGTGCCCGTGATCTTCAGAATGAGATGGGCACCCTGCCGACTCACCACGACGTCTGTGAGCAACACGCCTGCCTTGAACTCGATAGCGTCCTGCTTGCTCTGGTTCCCGTCGTAGCTCGATATCGTGTCCTGACCATCGCCCCGACCAAACAAGTAGGTGTCGTTGCCCGCCCCACCGTCTAGCGCATCGTTGCCGGCTCCACCATCCAAGGTATCGTTGCCTTCCTGGCCGTAAAGCCGGTCGTTGCCGACGTTGCCGTTGAGCGTGTCGTTGCCGCCGCGCCCCTCGATAGCGTCGTTCCCACCCAAGCCGTCGATAGCGTTGTCGGAATTGAAGCCGTACAGACTATCGTTCCCCGCCGTCGCTACAAGCGATTTCGCCATGACTGCCGCATGGTCCCAACTCGTGTTGTCGTCAAACCGGATCGCCTCGACCCCGTACGGGTTAAAGCTGCCCTCGTAGGAGAAGTAGTTCTGCACCGCCAATTGATCCGGCGTGCCGTTGATCTTCAGAATCAGGTTGTCACCC
>JAUYFI010000044.1 GCA_030691075.1 Sulfurisoma sp.
GCATGGCCCACGGGTGGTGAATAACGTGGTCATCAAGCAGAGCACGGTCGTCAATGTGAGCAACATCACCTATCACAACACCCGCGTGAACAATGCCGTTGTCGCCACGACGCGCGAGCGCTTCGGCAGAGGTCCTGTGCACGACGCACCGGTGCGCGTGACGCAAACCCGGGAATTGAGGCATCTTGGCGGCGCGCTCCCGGTGAAACCCGGGCCGGCAAGTCTGCTGGGGGGTGCCCCCAGCGGCATTCGCCCACCCGAACAGGTGCTGTCGCGGCCGGTGATTACCACGCGCCCGCCCCGCGAATCAACACTGCCATGGCGCGGCGAATCGTCTCGACGCCAGGAGAATGCCGCGTCCGAGCCGCGTTATGTTCCGGCCCCCGGACGACCAGGCAGCGACCTGCCGCGCCCGGAATTCGGTGCCCAGACCGGCGCGGAACGCGCCCGCCCAGCTCTTCCGCCGCGTTTCGAGGAGCGGCGCCGCGAAGCCGAAGCTCCGGTGACCGGCAACAGGATACGGGAACGCACCGAGAGTGGCCGGGTCGAGCCTGTTGTGCCTCGTGCGGTTATCCCTGAAGCGGCGATGCCGCCACGCAACATGCGTGAAGCCGCGCCCGTGCGCGCAGTCCAGGAACGGGAAAGAGAACGCATAGCGCCGGAGCCACGCAGGATTGAAACAGCGCCATCCCTGCCGCGCGTCGCTCCCGAGCCGGCCCGACGTCAGGAGCGGGTGGAACGCACGGAACGCGAACGCGCAGATTTGCCCGGCCAGCCCGCCAACCGCATGTTCCGCGGTCAGGACAGGGAAAACGGCGAGCGACGGCGTTCTCAGCAGTAAACCCGGCCCCACGCCACGTTAGCCCATCCGATCACGGCTCGCCGCGGCTGAGCATGCTCAAGGCTACGGCCTCGGCCACCTTGATGCCGTCCACCGCCGCGGAAAGGATGCCGCCCGCATAGCCCGCGCCCTCGCCGGCCGGGTAGAGCCCGCGGGTATTCAAGCTCTGGTAGTCGTCCTTGCGCTTGATGCGGATGGGGGAGGAAGTGCGCGTCTCGACCCCGGTCAGCACCGCGTCGTGCATGGCGAAGCCCCTGATCTTCTTGTCGAAGGCGGGGATGGCCTCGCGCATAGCCGCGATGACGTAATCCGGCAGGGCGCTGCTCAGGTCGCACAAATGCACCCCCGGCGTGTAGGACGGCTGAACCGAACCGAAGGCGGTGGAGGGTCGTCCGGCAAGGAAGTCGCCCACCAGTTGCCCCGGCGCGCAATAGTTCCGGCCGCCCAGTTCGAAGGCGCGCGCCTCCCACTTGCGCTGGAATTCCATGCCGGCAAGCGGGTCGCCGGGGAAATCCTCGGGCGTGATGCCGACCACAATGCCGCTGTTGGCGTTGCGCTCGTTGCGCGAATACTGGCTCATGCCGTTGGTCACCACGCCGCCCTCCTCCGATGCGGCCGCCACCACCTGCCCGCCGGGGCACATGCAGAAGCTGTAGACCGAGCGGCCGTTGGCGCAGTGATGGACCAGCTTGTAATCGGCGGCGCCCAGCAGGGGGTTGCCGGCATTGCTGCCGAAGCGGCAGCGGTCGATGAGGCTCTGGGGGTGTTCGATGCGGAAGCCGATGGAAAAAGGCTTGGCTTCGATATAGACGCCGCGCTGGTAGAGCATGCGGAAGGTGTCGCGCGCGCTGTGGCCCACCGCCAGCACCACGTGGTCGCTGAATATGCGTTCGCCACCGGCGAGTACCACGGCGCGCACCTGGCCATTCTCGATGTCGAGGTCTTCCACCCGGCTCTGGAAGCGGATTTCGGCGCCCAGTTACTGAATGGTGGCGCGCATCTGTTCCACCATGCGCACCAGCCTGAAAGTGCCGAGATGCGGCTTGCTGACGTAGAGGATTTCAGCCGGCGCGCCGGCCTTGACGAATTCCGTGAGCACTTTCCTGCCGTGGTGCTGGGGGTCCTTGATCTGGCTATGGAGCTTGCCGTCGGAAAAGGTGCCGGCGCCGCCCTCGCCGAACTGCACGTTGGATTCCGGGTCGAGCTTGCCTTGGCGCCACAGGCCGAAGGTGTCCTTGGTACGCTCGCGTACCGCCTTGCCCCGCTCCAGGACGATCGGGCGGAACCCCGTCTGCGCCAGGATCAGGGCGGCAAACAACCCCGCCGGCCCCATGCCGATCACCACCGGCCGCGATTTCAGCCCGGCGGGCGCCTGGGCGACGAAATGGTAGCTGGTGTCCGGGGTGGGCGAGAGATGCGGGTCGCCTTTCAGGCGCTTGAGTATCGCGTTCTCGTTCCTGGCTTCGATGTCCAAAGAATAAACCAGGGCGATCGCCCCGCGCTTGCGGGCATCGAAGCCGCGCCGGGCTATCGTGTAAGCGACCAGTTCATCCGCCGCGATGCCCAGGCGTTCGAGAATGGCCGCCTTTAGGGCGCTTTCGGGATGGTCGAGGGGG
>JAUYFI010000124.1 GCA_030691075.1 Sulfurisoma sp.
CCCTACAACGACATTTAGAAGAATTATAAATTGACAATTAGAGCATAATCTGCAAAAATATAAAGAAACTTTAAAGGAGGCAGATTATGCTACCGAGTTGCCGGATTGAAGGAAATGTTTTTACAATACCCAAATTTAATATTGAAAAGCAGGATGTAGAAGACTTTATGGAAAGACTAAAAGGCTTTCATAATGAATTTAAGGACTGCTTTCAGAGAAGCGAGCCAAGACAACATTTTTTTCAGTACATGGTTGGTCAATTTAGTGAGCTTGAAAGGAAATCCATTGAACCGATAGCGCTTAATGTAGAGGATGGTAATGTACGAGGTATGCAAAGATTTTTAAGCGACATTTACTGGGATGAAGAAAAAATGCTATTAAAATATCGTAGTATGATAAAAGATGATATGGGAGAAGAAAATGGGGTTTTGATCGTTGATGAGACAGGGTTTCCTAAGAAGGGAAATGACTCGGCCGGTGTTGCCAAACAGTATTGTGGTACTCTGGGTAAGGTAGAGAATTGTCAGGTAGGTGTTTTTATCGCATATGCATCTATGCATGGATATGCATTATTGGATAAGAGGTTATTTTTACCTGAGAAGTGGTTTACAAAAGAATATAAAGAAAGAAGAGAGAAATGCATGGTGCCTAAGAGACTAGAATTTAAAACAAAGCCACAATTAGCTGTTGAAATGTTTCAGGAGATACATAAGAAGGGAAATATTCCTTTTAGATATGTAGTATCTGATACCCTTTATGGAAATAGTCCTGAATTTATCGAAGCTATAGAATCTTCTAAGGGGAAAATTTACTTTGTCTCTATTGCCTGTGATACACTTTGCTGGTTAAAAGAGCCAGTTATAACAGATAAAGAATACAAATACAGAGGAAGGAAACGAATTAAAAAAGTGGTTCAGAAGGGAGAGAAAAAGGCAATCAGAGTGGACAAACTGGCAGAAAATATCAATGATTATTTTTGGTACAGGCGTAAGGTATCAGAAGGGACGAAGGGGCCTATAGAATATGAATTTACAAAAAGAGAAATTATCTTATGTCGAGATGGGCTGCCTGACAAGAAAGTATGGCTTATCGTAAAACGAACTTTAGATGGAAAAGCGACTTATTCTTATTACATAAGCAATGCCTCTGAAAATACCCGTTTAAAAACATTTGTATGGCTAAGCGGGATACGCTGGGCAATAGAACAGTGTCTTGAAGAAACAAAGACAGAGTTGGGTATGGATCAATATGAAGTTAGAAAATATCCCGGATGGAATCATCATATTCTAACTTGCATGTTAGCTCATTTTTTTCTTTGGCACCTGAGAATAAGTTTGGGGAAAAAAAGCACCGCATATTACTCTATCGCAGCTTAGAATTCTTATTGAAGTGGTTTTACCGTTACGAGTATATAATATTAATGAGGCTATAAAATTAGTGAATTGGATTCAAAGACGTAATTATGCTGCTTATATTTCACATAGAAATAAGAAAATGAGGTTCTTAATTGAATAAGTATCGTTGTAGGGTTA
>JAUYFI010000052.1 GCA_030691075.1 Sulfurisoma sp.
GTCACCGCCACCGCGGATTGCCTGCTGGCGAAAATCGACCGCAAGCGCTTCCACTACCTGGTCTCGCAGACGCCGTACTTCGCCACCGAGGTGATGCGCGTCATGGCTGCCCGCCTGCGGCACTGCGACGAAATGCTCTGAGAGAGCCCGCTGGCGACCGCCTTGGCGCTCCCCGGCTCTCATGAACTCAACTCCTCGAATCGCCCGGTGCGGACCTGCGTTCCGGGTGGCGTTGGAGGGGGGCGGTCAGGTATCCTGACTATCCCTATCCCGATTCGGGAGTTCGCATGTCGTTCCTGAAATTCTCCAACCTGCTTGTGCTCGGCCTGTCCCTGGCCGGCGGCGCCGGCGCGCAGACGCTGCCGCTGCTCGAACTGAACGCCGGGATCCATCGCATCGAGGCCGGGGTGGCCAATACCCAGCAGACGCGCATGACCGGGTTGATGCAGCGGCGAACCATGGCGCCGCAGCGCGGCATGCTGTTCGTCTTCGACGAGGCGCGCACCCACTGCATGTGGATGAAGAACACCTTCATCCCGCTCTCGGTGGCCTTCCTCGACGATGCCGGGCGCATCATCAACGTCGAGGACATGCAGCCGCACAGCGAGGACAACCATTGTGCCTTGAGGCCCGCGCGTTACGCGCTGGAAATGAACCTCGGCTGGTTCCGTAGCCGGAATCTCGTGGCCGGAACGCCCATCGCCGGCATCGACCGCGCGCCGCCCGCGCGCTAGCGCCGGTCGATTGTCGCGCCGGGACGGCCCGTTTCAGGCCGCCTGCGCGCGGTAGTGCAGCGGACCGCCGGTGAAGGAGGCGAAGCCCGTGCCGAAGATCACGCCGGCATCGGCGAGGTCGGCGTCGGCAACGATACCCTCGGCAACGAACTGGCGCGTGCGCTCGATCAGCGGCGTGACCAGTCGCGTGGCCAGCACGGCCTGCGCGCCCGGCTCGGTCGCCGTCTCGCCAGCGCCGACTTTTTGGCCGTCGGCGTAGCGGTGGAAGCCGCTTCCCGTCTTGCGACCGAGTTCGCCGCGGGCCACGCGTTCGGCCAGGCAGCGCGGCGGCTCGGCCGCGCGGATATTCGCCTCGACCGGCTCGGCAACAAGCGTGGCGGCGAGCGCCAGTTCGATGGCGCCGACCGGGTCGTCCTCGCTGTCCGGCAGGTGGCATTCGGCGGTGAGGCGGTCGCGCGTGGCCGAGGGCGCGATCAGGCGCTTCGCCACTTCGTGGCCGATGCGGTCGGAGGGCAGGACGTAGGGATGACCCCAGGGGAAGATCAGTTGGCGCAGCAGCCAGCCGACGATGCGGTTGGGATAATTGCCGGCGATGACACCATCGAAGGCCTCGATTCGGCGGGAATGCAAGGGGTACGGAGAGCAGAGGTACGGAGAACGGTGGATGCGCCGAAAGCGGCACGTTCAGGGCTGGCGACGCGGCCCGATCAAGCGGGCGTGGCGGAACGTGGCCGGGGCGTGGGAGAACAGCGCCGACCAGACGACAACGATCCAGAACAGCGTCAGCCGCGGCGCGCCGTCGAAAATCATCGAGCCGACCAGGATCAGTTTCGCCAGCACGCCGACGCCGGCGACCTCGAACAACTGCCGCGGCTTGCGCCAGAGATCGAGCGCGAACATGGCACCACCGCTCGCGGCCACGGCGGCGGCGAGCCGGGTGATGCCGGAGGCATGTTCCGCCGGGGCGCCGAGCAGGGCCGCGCCGAGGCCGATCACCGCGACGAGATGCAGACCGCGCAGCAGCACGGAGAGCCAGCGGCGCAGCAGGTCGGGGCGGGGAAGGGACGACGGCGTCATGGCCGGATTATGCGCCCGCAAACAAAAAGCCCGGCCCAGGGTGAGTTGGGCCGGGCTTTTCACGGGGCGGATTTCGTTCAGGCGAAGTTCTTCGCCGCGAAGTCCCAGTTCACCAGGTTGCCGAGGAAGGTCTCGACGAACTTGGGACGCATGTTGCGATAGTCGATGTAGTAGGCGTGTTCCCACACGTCGACGCAGAGCAGCGCCTTGTCGGCGGTGGTCAGCGGGGTGCCGGCGGCGCCCATGTTGACGATGTCGACCGAGCCGTCGGCCTTCTTTACCAGCCAGGTCCAGCCCGAGCCGAAGTTGCCGACGGCGCTGGCCTGGAAGGCCTTCTTGAATTCATCCACCGAGCCCCACTTCTTGTCGATGGCCTCGAGCAGCGCGCCCGACGGCGTGCCGCCACCGCCGACTTTCATGCAGTTCCAGAAGAAGCTGTGATTCCACACCTGGGCGGCGTTGTTGTAGATGCCGCCGGCTGGAGCCTTCTTGACGATGGCTTCGAGGTCGAGGTCGGCGTATTCGGTGCCCTTGATCAGGTTGTTGAGGTTGGTGACGTAGGCCTGATGGTGCTTGGCGTAGTGGTACTCGAAGGTCTCCTTCGACATGTGCGGCGCCAGGGCGTCCATGGCGTAGGGCAGGGGGGGCAGGGTATGTTCCATGGGGTCTCTCCGTTCTTGGGCTGGTTTGATTTTGAATGCCCGACAATTTTAGTCGGGAAATGTCTGCGTGACAATAGCGGCGGCGGAACCGTGCTCGAACTGGAGGCGGATGGCGCTGTCTTTCGCGACTTGCGAAGCGTCGCGGACGATGGCGCCCGCATCGTCGCGGACGATGGCGAAGCCGCGCGCCAGCGTGGCCCGCGGATTGAGCGCGGCCAGCGCCGATTGCAGGCGGGCCAGTTGCGTCGCGCGTTGCGCGTGCATGGCGGCGGTGGCGCGGGCGAGGCGGTTTCGCAGGTGTTCGACTGTGCGCCGATGCGCGCCCGGTTGCGGCGGTCGCAGCCGCAGTTGCAGCCCCTGTAGCCGGCGGCGGCGCGTCTGCGCAGCCGCATTGCCGGCGGCGGCCAGGCGCGAGGCCAGATGATCGAGGCGCTGGCGGAGCGCGTGCAGCCGTTGGGCCGGGTGCGCGAGGCGGTGGCCGAGCAGGTCGATGCGCTGCATCAGCGCTTCGACGCGGTACTGCATCGTGTCGCGCAGCGCCGCGGCGAGGGCTTTGATCTCGTTGACGGCGGCGAACCAGCCGGCCGTTGCGAGTTCGGCGGCGGCGGTCGGCGTGGCGGCGCGCCGATCCGCGACGTAGTCGGCGATCGTGGTGTCGGTCTCGTGACCGACGCCGCAAATAGTCGGCGCCGGCGAGACGGCGATGGCGCGCGCCACGGCCTCGTCGTTGAAGGCCAGGAGATCTTCCAGGCTGCCGCCACCGCGCACCAGCAGCAGCAGTTCGCATTCGTCGCGCCGCGCCGCTGTTTCGAGCGCGGCGACGATGGCGGCCGGCGCTTCCGCGCCCTGCACCAGCGTCGGGTAGACGATCAGCTCGACATTGGGTGCGCGGCGGGCGAAGGCGGCGACGACGTCGCGCAAGGCCGCGGCCTGCTTCGACGTGACGATGCCGACGCGGCGCGGATAACGCGGCAGTTCGCGCTTTCTTTCGGCGTCGAACAGGCCTTCCGTCGCCAGTTTTTCCCGCAGCCTCAGGAACGCCTCAAAGAGTTGGCCCAGGCCGGCGCGGCGCAGCGCCTCGACGTTGAGCTGGAAATCGCCGCGCGGCTCGTAGAGGCTGGCCAGGGCGCTGGCCTCGACCTGCTGGCCGTTCTCCAGCCGCCAGGGCACGACCTGCGCGCGCGAGCGAAACATCACGCAGCGCACCTGGGCGGCGGCGTCCTTGAGGGTGAAATAGACATGGCCCGAGGCCGCGCGCGTCAGGTTCGACACCTCGCCGGCGATCCACGTCGGCGGCAGCGCGCGCTCGATGCTGGCGCGCACGCGGCGGTTGAGTTCGCTTACGGATATGACTTCGGGCAAATTTGACGTCATGGAGCGCGATTATAAGTTGGTCGAACTGTTGGAAACGCATGCCATTGCGCCGTCGCCGCCACTTATGCACGAAAGACTCACAGGCTTTTCCACGGTTTTTGTGAATAACTCGGGAGCGCGCGTCGGGTAGTCTGCGCGTATGACCCGGCGATCCGCCTTTCCGTGACCGAGCCCTCCAGCCAGATCGTGCCGCTGCGCCCGCCGGCGCTGCTCGGCCTGTTCCGCGAGGTGCTCGACAGCAGCCTGGTCAGTCGCGGCGCGGGGGAGGCGCTGGCGCTGCTCGGCCATGCCGACGAATTCTGGGGCGCGGTTCCGCTGTTTGAGCTGCGGCGCATGGCCGAGGGCGGCAACGCGGCGGCGCAGGCCGAACTGGCGTGGCGTTACGCCATCGGTGAAGGCGTGCCCAAGTCTCCGGCGCGGGCGCTGGCCTGGGCGACCCCCAGCGCCGGGAAACAGTGCGGCGCCGGCGAGGCCGTGCTCGGCTGGCTGCTTTATCACGGCCACGGCGTGACGCGCGATTTCGTCGAGGCGGCGCGGCTGTTCGAACTGGCGGCGGGTCGCGGCGACGCGCGGGCCATGGACATGCTGGCGCGCTGCCGTTTCTTCGGCCGCGGCGTGCGGCAGAACCGCGCCATGGCGGTGCGGCTGTGGCGCGGCGCGGCGGACAAGGGCGTGGCCGCCGCGATGTTCTGCCTTGGCATGTGTTTGCAGGCCGGCGATGGCACCGAGCCCGACGCGACCGAGGCGGTGACCTGGTTTCGCGCGGCGGCCCGCAAGCGCATCGCCGGCGCCATGTATCTGCTGGGCCAGGCCTATGCCCAGGGCAGCGGCGTCACCCGCGACCCCGAGGCGAGCCTGGCGTGGCTGCGCCGCGCCGCCGAACTGGGCAGCCGCGACGCGCAGTACGAAGTCGGCTGCGCCCATCACGACGGGCGCGGCCATCTCGAGCACGACATCGACGAGGCCCTGCGCTGGTGGCGCGCGGCGGCGCGCCAGGGCCATGCCCGCGCACAGTTGAAGCTCGGCCACTGCCACCGCTGGGGCGAGGGCGTGAACGCGAACTCCGCGGCCGCCGTCGGCTGGTATCGGCGCGCGGCCGAAGGCGGCGAGGTCGCGGCGCTGGTCTGTCTCGGCGAATGCCACGAACATGGCGAGGGCATGGCCGCGGACGCGCAAACGGCCTACGCCTGCTACGAACGCGCGGCCGATGCCGGCGATGCCCACGGCCGCGCCGAGCAGGGACGCTGCCTGCTGCACGGCATCGGCGCGACGAGCGACGTGCGGCGCGGCGAACGCCTGCTGCGCGCGGCGACCGAGGCCGGCTGGCAGCCGGCGCTGGGCGAACTGGAGCGTTACTGGTTTGCCCTCGGCGAACGCCACCTTCATGGTCGCGGCGTGGCGACCAGCGCCGAACGGGCGCTCGCCTGCTATCGCCGCGCGGCGGAGCTCGGCCACAAGCGCGCCGCCTTCATGCTCGGCGAATGCTGTCGCCATGGCCACGGCATGGCGCCGACGCCGCGCGAGGCGCGGCTGTGGCTGCTCAAGGCGGCTTCGCTGTTCGACGCCAAGGTCGCCCTGGCCGATTTCTATTTCTTCGGCCAGCCCGGATTCGCGCCGAACCCGCGCGAGGCGTTTCGCTGGTACGAGCAGGCGACGGAGCAGCACGAGGATGCTTATGTCATGTACAGCCTGGGCTGGTGCCTGCTCCATGGCCATGGCGTGCGCCGCGATGTCGCGACCGCGCTGCGCTGGCTGCGCCGCGCGGCGCAACTCGGCGATGCCCCCGCCCGTTACGAGCTGGGCTGCGCCTACTATCGGGGCGCGGGCGGCGCGAAGAACTCGCGGCTGGCGATGAAATGGCTGCGCGCGGCGGCGCAACTCGGTCACGACGAGGCGCGGGCGTTTCTGGAGCGGATCGAGCGCGGCGAAAAACTCAACTGATCGAGGCCTTGCCGTTGCGGACATAAAATCGGCGCTGGCGCCACGGCGGGGCGCCCATGTCTTTCGTTGGATTGACCAATTCCACTATCGCAAGTAGCTTGCGCGGATGCACATGGAATTCCAGCAGGCCAACATCGCCGTCAAGCGCCTCGGCGACATTCTCGACAACGCGGGGGATGTCGTTATCGAACTGGAAGGCGAAGGCACCGACACCGTCGATGCAATAGCCAGCACCACGCTCGCCGCCAACGTCGAGAACCTGCGCATGGTGGGCACGGCCAGCATCAGTGGCACCGGCAACGCGATTGAGAAAAGTCGGCGCTGGCGATACGGCGAATGTGCGAATGGTGAGTGGAGGATGGTGGCATGAATGAAAAACGTGGTCTGTCCCCCATGGCACTGCGAGCGCGAAACCGGGGGGGCGCACGCGTTGACTTGACCTTGGTATTTTGGTGAATTACATTTAAGCGGCGTAGGTAATTCATTTCGAGGTGATTCCACATGAAAAGTACGCTTACTTCTCGCGGGCAAACCGTGGTGCCGGCGGAAATCCGCCGCCGGTTTGGGCTGACGCCGTCGGATGGCCTTGAGTGGCTGGTCGAGGGGGCTGTGATCCGGGTGGTGCCGGTGCGGCGGGATCCGGTGGCGGCTTTTCGTGGGCAGGGCAAGGGGGGCGCGGTCAAGCGCCTGCTGGACGAGCGCAAGGCCGATCGGGCAATCGAGTGAAGCGCTGGTTGCTCGATACCTCGGCGTTGCTCACGCTGCGCGACGACGAAGCGGGGGCGGATCGGGTGGCAACGATGTTGCGGCAGGCCCAGGCCGGACGCGCCGTTTGTCATGGTTGCTTCATGTCGCTGATGGAGGTTTATTACCGCGTCTGGAAGGACGAAGGTGATGTGGCCGGGAGGCTGGCCTACGAACAGTGCCGTTCGCTACCGATGGAATGGACCCACGAATCCGCCGAGTTGCTGGAGGCCGCGGCCGCGATCAAGGCGCGGCATTCCCTGTCCCTGGCTGACGCATGGATTGCCGCCGCCGCGCTTCTTGCCGGGGCGACGCTGGTGCATAAAGACCCGGAGTTTGCGGTCCTCGATCTTCCGCGGGACGTACTGCCGTTGAAATAGCGGATGAATCGGGGACCACGTTTCCCTGATGTTCTCGCGACTGTTTTAATTTCGTCCCGCACCCCGTGCCGCGCCGGGACGGCCACGCCGGGTTCCCGGGCCGGAGTCGGGTGACCTGTTTGGGCAAGCGAGCGGGTAGAAAAACGTAGTCTGTCCCCGGCCCCCCCGGTTCCCCCAGCAAAATTTGCCGCGATTCAGGCGGCGCGCAGCGCTGCCCGGATTGCGGCAATCTGGCCGTCGAGGCGATCGGCCATTTCCCGCAGCAGATCGCGGCCCTGGCGGCGGGCGATCCTGGCGGCGGCGAACAGTTCGTACAGGCGCGAGCCGTGGAGGCGGTTGAGTTCGGATTCGATCTCGGTGACGCGGCGGCGCAGGCGCATGACCTGCATCGCCAGCGCCGAGCGCGCGCCGCCGGCCGGGCGCGCCGAGGCGGCGTGGAGGTTTTCCTGCCACGAGGCGAGAATCTCCTGCAGGGCGTCGCGGTCGGCGTTGCGATAGGCGCGGTTGGCCTCGGCCATCAGTTCGGTGCGCCAGGCGCGATCGGCTTCGTCGCGGGCGCGATCGGGATGGATCTTCTGCGCGATCTGGCGGTAGAGCTTCTTGACGTCGGCGCCGGCGCGGAATTCCTCGGCCGCGTCCGCCGTTTCCGCCTCGCGCTTCCGCCCGGCGAAATGGCGGCTTTCCTCGCGCGACCGCTCGGCCTGGCCCCGGGCCGCGCGCGCGGCTTCGTGCTGGCGTTCGTCGTCCGGCGCGGCTTCGGCGCGGCGCAGCGCCACCTCGGCTTGCAGCGCGTCGAGCTCGGTCATGCGGCCGCCGACCAGTTCATGGTAGCGGCGAGTGAAGTCGCCGATCTCGGCCTGGGCGGTGGCGAGTTCGAGTTCGAGCTCGGCCAGTTCCTGGCCGAGCAGTTCCAGTTCGATGGCTAGCCGCGCCCGCTCATCCACCGGCACCAGCGCGGCGGCCCCGGTCAGCGTGCCGGTCAGCAGCAGCGTGGCCGCGGCCCCGGTCCAGGGCGCCAGCGGCGGCGCGGCATGGGCGCGCGGCTCGATCAGCACCACCCAGTCGGCGCCATCCGCGGCATGGGCGAGCAGGCTCCCGGCTACCGCGCGCGGCGCGAAGCGCACCGGAAACAGCGGACCGAAATTTTCCGGCCAGGAGTCGCGGTCGCCGCTGCGGGCGCACCAGTCGAGGCTGGCGTGCCAGTCCGCGGCCCGCTCGACCAGCCGCGCGCGCTGCGCGCGCCAGGCCGGGCCCTGGGTGTCGTCGCCGTCGCGCGCGAGCCGATTTTTCAGCAGCGAGATCGTCGCGCGCAGCGTGATGCGACTGGCGTAATCGGCGCCCGGCAGCACCAGGCACAGCGGCCGCAGGTTCATGTCGAGAGCGTTGGAAATGTCCGGCAGCAGTTCGTCGTCGGGCGTGACCACGAGCAGGCCGCGGTCGCGCGCCAGCGCCTCGGCGGCCAGTGCCGCCAGGGCGGCGGCGGTGGTTCCGCCGTCGCGCGGCAGCGACTCGCGCAGCAACACCGCCGGCGCCGCGGCTTCGAGCCGGGCCAGCCAGGCGAGCGCGCTGCTTGCCGCCTGCGTGGTGTCGTTCATCATGATTCGCGATTGTAGGGAGGCGACCGGGGGCGGCCTTCGCCGGGGAAGAAGCCCTTTTTGCTGGCTTTTCTCGCGCTTGCCCATTGGGCCGGCTGGGGCTAAAGTGCCGGCCTGATTTCCTCCGAAGGAGTTGCCGTGTTTTCCATCATCCAGGCCGCCGGCTGGCCCATCTGGTTTCTGCTCGTCACTTCGGTCATCGCCGTGGCGCTGATCATCGAGCGCGCCGCCGCGCTGCGCCGCGCCAAGATCGTTCCCGACGGACTGCTGCAGACCGTCGCCGCCGAGCTCAAGCGCGGCGCCATGGGCGACGAGGCGCTGCGCCGCCTTGAGGCCCATTCGCCGCTGGGCTGCGTCTTTGCCGCCGGCCTGCGCAACGCGCGCAACTCGCGCGAGGTGATGAAGGAGGCCATCGAGGAGGCCGGGCGCGGCGTCGCCCACGAGCTCGAACGCTTCCTCACCAGCCTGGGCACCATCGCCTCGATCAGTCCGCTGATGGGTCTGTTCGGCACCATCGTCGGCATGATCGAGATCTTCGGCTCGGCCACCGGCGCCGGCAACAACCCGCAGGCCCTGGCCCACGGCATCTCGGTGGCGCTCTACAACACCGGCTTCGGCCTCATCATCGCCATCCCGGCGATGATTTTCTACCGCCATTTCCGCGCTTCGGTCGATAGCCTGGTAATCGAGATGGAGCAGCAGGCGGTGAAGCTGGTCGAGCTGGCCCACGGAGAGCGCAGTTGATGGCCCCCCACGCTCGCAAAACCGGCTCGCTGCCCCCCACGGGGGGGCGTATGCCTCCTTGGGGCGGCCCGGCGGAGGCATGGCAATGAATTTTCAGCGCGGCCGCGCGCGGGAAGAGCCGGAGATCAACCTGATCCCGATGATCGACGTGCTGCTGGTGATCCTGATTTTCCTCATGATCACCACTACCTATTCCAAGTTCGCCGGCCTCGAGATCAACCTGCCCACGGCGGATACGCAGCAGCCGCAGGAGCAGCCGAACGAAATCAATGTCGTGGTCACGGCGACGGGCGAGGTGCTGATCAACAAGACGCCGGTGGCGGGGCGCGATGTCGATAGCATCGGCGCGGCGCTCAAGCGCGCGGCCGGCGACGCTAGGGAGCCGGTGGTGATCATCAGCGCCGACGCCAAGGCCACGCACCAGAGCGTGATCGACGTCATGCAGGCGGCGCAGCAAGGCGGCCTGTCGCACATTTCCTTTGCCACCCAGCAGGCGCAGAAGCAGTGACGACGTGCTGACCGAGGCGTGGCGCGGCCGCGGCCTGCTGGCCTGGCTGCTGCTGCCCGTCGGCCTGCTGTTTTTCCTGGCCGTCGCCGCGCGCCGATGGCTCTATCGCGCCGGCATCCTCCAATCCGAAAGACTGCCGGTGCCCGTGGTCGTCATCGGCAACATCGTCGCCGGCGGCGCCGGCAAGACGCCGCTGACCATTTTCCTCGCGTGCGCGCTGCGCAATGCCGGATGGCATCCCGGCGTCGTCAGTCGTGGTTACGGGCGTGGCGACGAGGGCGTGAAAAAAGTCGGCGCTGGCGAGACGGCGCTGACCGTCGGCGACGAACCGCTGCTGATGTTTCGGCGCGCCGCTTGCCCCGTTTTCGTCGGCCGCGACCGCGTCGCGGCGGCGCGCGCGCTGCTGGCGGCGCATCCCGAGTGCGACGTGATCCTCGCCGACGACGGTTTGCAGCACTATCGCCTGGCGCGCGATGTCGAGATCATTGTCTGCGACGAACGCGGCGTGATGAACGGCTGGCCGTTGCCGGCGGGCCCGCTGCGCGAGCCGGTGTCCCGGCTGCGCGAAGCCGACGCGCTGGTGCAGAACGGTCGCTGCACGGCGGCGGCGCCCGGCGTGCCCGTGTTCCGCATGGACCTCGAGGGCGTGCTTTTCCACCGCCTCGACGATCCGGCGCAGACCGCCACCGCGGCCGAACTGGCCGGCAAGCGGCTGCATGCGCTGGCCGGCATCGGCGATCCGCGGCGCTTCTTCGACCATCTCGCCGCACTCGGCCTGACATGCGAAACGCATGCCTTTCCCGATCATCACCGTTACGCCAGCGCCGACTTTTTGCTCGATGGCGATGCCATCGTGACGACCGAGAAGGATGCAGTAAAATTCCCCGCCGAGCTACCGCTGCCCGTCTGGGTGCTGCCGGTGGAAGCCCGCATCGCGCCGGACCTCGCGCAATTTGTCGTGGAGAGAATCGATGGACGCCCGCCTGCTTGAAATCCTCGTCTGCCCCGTCTGCAAGGGCCCGCTCGATCACCGCAAGGACAAGGCGGAACTGGTCTGCAAGGCCTGCCGCCTGGCCTACGCCATCAAGGACGACATCCCGATCATGCTCGAAGAGGAAGCGCGGCAGCTCGCGGCCGACGAGCAATAGTCGCTGCATGACCGCCTTCCGCGCCGTCGTTCCCGCCCGCTACGCCTCGACGCGGCTGCCCGGCAAGCCGCTGGCCGACATCGGCGGCAAGCCCATGGTGGTGCGCGTTGTCGAGGCCGCGCTGAAAAGCGGCGCCTTCGAGGTCTGGGTGGCGACCGATGACGCGCGGGTAAGCGACGCCGTGCTCGCCCACGGCCATCGCGTCGCGATGACGCGTGCCGACCACGCCAGCGGCACCGACCGCATCGCCGAGGTGGCCGAGCAGTTCGGCTGGCTCGACGACGACATCGTGGTGAACGTGCAGGGCGACGAGCCGCTGCTCGATCCGGCGCTGGTGGCCGAAGTGGCGCGGGCGCTGGCCGCCGACCCGGAGGCCGCCATCGCCACCGCCGCGCATGCGATCGCCGACGTGGCCGAGTTCATGAACCCGAACGTGGTGAAGGTGGTGACCGATGCCGCCGGCCGCGCGCTGTATTTTTCGCGCGCGCCGCTGCCCTGGCCGCGCGATGCGTTCGCCGCCGGAGTGAAGGCGGGCGCCGCGCTGCCGGAGGGTTTCGTTGCCCGTCGCCACGTCGGCCTCTATGCCTATCGCGTAAGCTTCCTGCGCCGCCATGGCCTGCTGGCGCCGGCGCCCATCGAGCAGTGGGAGTCGCTCGAACAGTTGCGCGCGTTGTGGCACGGCTTTCATATTCGCGTCATCGACTGCGCGCATGCTCCGGCGGCGGGAGTCGATACGCCCGAAGACCTGGAGCGTGTGCGGAGGACATTTGCTGCGGTGCACTAATCAGGCCGGCTATCACGCGATAGATAAAATCGAACAACCCGTACGATCAATAGTGTCAATATCGGCAAAAGTCCATAAATCCAGCTCGACCCCATGACATATCTAAGGAGATCCACATGCGTTTGATTCTGTTGGGCCCCCCCGGCGCCGGCAAAGGCACCCAGGCCAATTTCATCAAGGAAAAATTCGGCGTTCCGCAAATTTCGACCGGCGACATGCTGCGCGCCGCGGTCAAGGCCGGCACGCCGCTGGGCATCGAAGCCAAGACGATCATGGATGCCGGCGGCCTGGTGCGCGACGACATCATCATCGGTCTGGTCAAGGATCGCCTTCTGGCGCCCGACTGCCAGAACGGCTACATGTTCGACGGTTTCCCCCGCACCATTCCGCAGGCGGAAGCGATGAAGGACGCCGGTGTCGCCATCGACTTCGTGCTCGAGATCGACGTGCCCGACAGCGAGATCGTCGCCCGCATGAGCGGCCGCCGCGTGCATGTGGCCTCGGGCCGCACCTATCACATCAAATTCAATCCGCCGAAAGTCGAGGGCAAGGACGACGAGACCGGCGAAGACCTGATCCAGCGTGCCGACGATGCGGAAGAAACCGTGCTCAAGCGTCTCGAGGTCTATCACCAGCAGACCAAGGCGCTGGTCGGCTACTACGGCAAGTGGGCCGAAGGCGGCGCCGCCGGCGCGCCCAAGTACCGCAAGATCGACGGCCTCGGCAAGGTCGACGACATTCGCGATCGCGCTTTCGCCGCGCTGAAGTAATCAGGGGGAGCCCGCATATGGCAGCCAAGAAAATGAACGCGTTCTACGCGCAGTCGGGCGGCGTCACCGCCGTCATCAATGCCTCGGCCTGCGGCGTGATCGAGACCGCCCGCCGGCACAAGGACAAGATCGGCAAGGTCTATGCCGGCCGCAACGGCATCATCGGCGCGCTGACCGAGGACCTGATCGACACCAGCAAGGAATCCGCCAAGGCCGTCGCCGGCTTGCGCACCACGCCGTCGGGTGCCTTCGGCTCCTGCCGTTTCAAGCTGAAGAGCCTCGAAGCCAACAAGCGTGAATATGATCGCCTGATCGAGGTGTTCAAGGCCCACAACATCGGTTACTTCTTCTATAACGGCGGCGGCGACTCCGCCGACACCTGCTACAAGGTGTCGCAACTGTCCGAGACGCTGGGCTACCCGGTGCAGGCCATCCACGTGCCGAAGACGGTCGACAACGACCTGCCGATTACCGACAACTGCCCTGGCTTCGGCTCGGTTGCCAAGTACATCGCCGTGTCGACGCTGGAAGCGACTTTCGACGTGCGTTCGATGTGCGCGACCTCGACCAAGGTCTTCGTGCTCGAGGTGATGGGCCGCCACGCGGGCTGGATCGCCGCCGCCGGCGCCATGGCTTCGACCAAGGACTGCGAACTGCCCATCGTGGTGCTGTTCCCCGAGGTGCTCTTCGACCAGAAGAAATTCCTCGCCAAGGTCAATGGCCTGGTGAAGAAGTTCGGCTACTGCACCGTGGTCGTCTCCGAAGGCTGCCACTACCCGGACGGCAAGTTCCTCGCCGAGCAGGGCACCCGTGACGCCTTCGGCCATGCCCAGTTGGGCGGCGCCGCGCCGGTGGTCGCCAACATGATCAAGGACGCTCTCGGCCACAAGTTCCACTGGGGCGTCGCCGACTACCTGCAGCGCGCCGCGCGCCACATCGCCTCCAAGAGCGACGTGGACCAGGCCTACGCCGTGGGCAAGGCGGCGGTCGAGTTCGCCCTCAAGGGCCACAACTCGGTGATGCCGACCGTGGAGCGCGTTTCCAACGTGCCCTACAAGTGGAAGGTTGGCATGGCGCCGCTGTCCAAGGTCGCCAACGTCGAGAAGATGATGCCCAAGAACTTCATCACCACCGACGGCTTCGGTATCACCGAAAAGTGCCGTCAGTACCTGGCGCCGCTGATGAAGGGCGAGGACTATCCGACCTACAAGGATGGCCTGCCGCAATACGTGACGTTGAAGAACATCGCCGTGCCGAAGAAGCTGGGCAAGTTCGAGATCTGATATTTCCGTTGTGGAATTAACGAGGAATTAACTAGGAGGCTTTATGTCAGCAGGACTGATATTTGCCCTGGCCTGTGCGCTGGGGGCGATCGCTTATGGTTTCATTATGAGTCAGTGGATCATGGGCTTGCCCACCGGCAACGACCGGATGCGCGAGATATCCGCCGCGGTGCAGGAAGGCGCGCAGGCGTATCTCAAGCGCCAGTACACCACCATCGGCATGGTCGGCGCCGTGCTGGCGGTGCTGATCGGCGTGTTCCTGAGCATGTCTACCGCCGTCGGCTTCGTCCTCGGCGCGGTGCTCTCGGGCGCGGCCGGTTTCGTCGGCATGAACGTCTCGGTCCGCGCCAACGTGCGCACCGCCGAAGCGGCGCGCAACGGCATCAATGAAGCCCTCAACGTCGCCTTCAAGGGCGGCGCCATCACCGGCATGCTGGTGGTGGGCCTCGGCCTCCTCGGCGTTGCCGGTTACTACGCCTTCCTCAAGGCGTCCATGGGCGATGTCCCCATGGTCGACATCCTGCACCCGCTGGTCGGCCTTGGATTCGGCTCCTCGCTGATCTCCATCTTCGCCCGTCTCGGCGGCGGCATTTTCACCAAGGGCGCCGACGTCGGCGCCGACCTGGTGGGCAAGGTCGAAGCCGGCATTCCCGAGGATGACCCGCGCAACCCGGCGGTGATCGCCGACAACGTCGGCGACAACGTCGGCGACTGCGCCGGCATGGCCGCCGACCTGTTCGAGACCTACGCGGTGACCATCATCGCCACCATGCTGCTCGGCGCCCTGATACTCAAGGGCTATGCCGAACAGGCGGTGACCTACCCGCTGGTGCTCGGCGGCTTCTCGATCATCGCCTCGATCATCGGCACGTTGTTCGTCAAGCACTCGCCCGGCCAGAAGATCATGACCGCGTTGTACAAGGGCCTGATCGCGGCCGGCGTGCTGGCGCTGATCGCCTTCTACCCGATCACCGTCAATTTCATCGACGACCACGCGCTCGACGCCGTCATGGGCATCAGCGGCGGCGCCCACATGCGCCTCTACGGTGCGGCCGTCGTCGGCCTGATTCTTACCGGCCTGATGGTGGTGATCACCGAGTACTACACGGCGACCGAATACGCGCCGGTGCGTCACATCGCCCAGGCCTCGACCACCGGCCACGGCACCAACGTCATCGCCGGCATCGGCGTCTCGATGCGATCCACGGCACTGCCTGTGTTGTCCGTCTGTGCGGGCATCTGGGCGTCCTACGTGCTCGGCGGCCTCTACGGCATCGCCATCGCCGCCACCTCCATGCTGTCGATGGCCGGCATCATCGTCGCGCTCGACGCCTACGGCCCGATCACCGACAACGCCGGCGGCATCGCCGAGATGGCCGAACTGCCCAAGGAAATCCGTGACGTGACCGACCCGCTCGACGCCGTCGGCAACACGACCAAGGCGGTGACCAAGGGCTACGCCATCGGCTCCGCCGGCCTCGCCGCGCTGGTGCTGTTCGCCGACTTCACCCACGGTCTCGAAGCCATCAAGCCGGGCGTCAAGTTCCTCTTCGACCTGGCCGATCCGGCGGTCATCATCGGCCTGTTCATCGGCGGCATGGTGCCCTACCTCTTCGCCGCCATGGGCATGGAGGCTGTCGGCCGCGCCGCCGGCGCCATCGTCGTCGAGGTGCGTCGCCAGTTCCGCGAGATCAAGGGCATCATGGAAGGCACGGCCAAGCCGGAAGACGGCACCTGCGTCGACATGCTGACCAAGGCCGCGATCAAGGAAATGATGATTCCGTCGCTGCTGCCGGTGCTGGTGCCGGTCGTCGTCGCCGTCGTCATGAACTTCCTCATGCCCCCGGTGGATGGCGTCGGTGCCGGCGTCCGCGCCCTCGGTGGCGTGCTGATGGGCACCATCGTCACCGGCCTCTTCGTCGCGATCTCCATGACCACCGGTGGTGGCGCCTGGGACAACGCCAAGAAGTACATCGAGGAAGGCAACTTCGGCGGCAAGGGCTCCGACGCGCACAAGGCGGCGGTGACCGGCGACACCGTGGGCGATCCGTACAAGGACACGGCCGGCCCCGCGGTGAACCCGCTGATCAAGATCATCAACATCGTCGCGCTGCTGATCGTGCCGCTGGTGGCTTGATGGTGGCTTGATGGCGGTCATATGACCGCCGCGACACAAGCAAAGGGCAGTCCGATTCGGGCTGCCCTTTTTTTCGTGCGCCCGGCACGGGCGCACTCTTGTGGGTGAAAGTCCCACCGTAAGTTGATCACGGCGAACGAAGCGAAGCGCAACTGCATGAGGGCAGTCTCACCGCCGCCGTAGCCAGAGGAGTACTATTCGCTCATGCAAGTCACCACGGGTACTGTTGTCGGCGGAAAGGTCGTCGTCGAGGGCGTTTCCCTCGTCGAGGGCTCGGTTGTCGCCGTACTCTCACGCGAGCCAGAGGAACCGTTTGCTCTTTCGCCGGAAGACGAAGATGAACTCCTTGCTGCCATGGCGGAGATCGAAAGAGGCGAGTTCATTTCAGCCGACGAGCTTCTTGAGAGCCTGCGCAAATACGGTTGACGATGTCGCTTCGCGTTAAGGTATCCGCGCGCGCAGCATCGCAAATACGCAAGGCTGCTGAATGGTGGGTCGAAAACCGGCCAGCCGCACCCGGTGCGATTCGTATTGACATTGGCGAAGCCTTGGCTCTGTTGGCACGACAGCCAGGCATCGGCACCACCTACGAGGGTACCAGGACCAGAGGCGTTCGCCGCTTGCTGGTGGGTCGTATTCGGTACTTCATTTACTATCGTGTCAAACCCGATACGCTCGAAGTGCTGGCCGTCTGGCACGTGAGCCGCGGCAAACAACCATCCTTGTGAGTCATAGGTTCCGACGAAAGCGGTGACCAAGGGCTACGCCATCGGCTCCGCCGGTCTGGCCGCGCTGGTGCTGTTCGCCGACTTCACCCACGGTCTCGAAGCCATCAAGCCGGGCGTCAAGTTCCTCTTCGACCTGGCCGACCCGGCGGTCATCATCGGCCTGTTCATCGGCGGCATGGTGCCCTACCTCTTCGCCGCCATGGGCATGGAGGCTGTCGGCCGCGCCGCCGGCGCCATCGTCGTCGAGGTGCGTCGCCAGTTCAGGGAGATCAAGGGCATCATGGAAGGCACGGCCAAGCCGGAAGTACATCGAAGAAGGCAACTTCGGCGGCAAAGGCTCCGACGCGCACAAGGCGGCGGTGACCGGCGACACCGTGGGCGATCCGTACAAGGACACGGCCGGCCCCGCGGTGAACCCGCTGATCAAGATCATCAACATCGTCGCGCTGCTGATCGTGCCGCTGGTGGCGTAACGAGTCAGGGCCGTTTCGGCCAACGGGCAGCCGCACATATGTGGGGCTGCCCGTTTTTCTTTGCATGGGGGATGGCGGGGCCAGGGAGGGTCGCTCCTTGCGAACTATGCCGCGATCAAGGAATCCCCACCACCACGCGGTATCGCGCTATCTGTGGGTCAAGCTTGGGGTGCACTTCGGGGGCTTTCCCGCCAATCGCGACGCATACCGGCGCGAAATCGGCCTTTGACCGCGACGCCCCGCGTCAGCCATGCTCCTCGAAGGCTCTTTGGATTTCCTATCCTTTCAAGGTAAGATGAAGACCATGAGTAGCCTAATTGATTTTGATGCTGGCACGGCACCAAGCCCACGTTACAGTGAGGTCGGGCAACAAAAGTCCTCGGGATCGACATATACGCCCGTGGATTTTGCTGCGTTTGTGGCCGATCAAATAGTCCAAGCAGCGGACTTACCCAAGAGCGGAAAAATCCGCGTTCTTGATCCTGCGTGCGGAGATGGAGCGCTACTGGATGCCTTGGTCAAACGCTTGTCGCCACCGGCCAGAAAGCGCGTTGAGGTAGTGGGCTATGACACCGACCATTATGCTATTCGGATTGCAACGCAACGCCTTCGGCACGACTTTCCCGAGTTGAACATACGCTTGGAACAGAAGGATTTTCTGGATCATGTTCTCAATCTGCAAGGTGGTGGGGACCTGTTCTCGGCGGGCGAAGTACAGGAACCGTTCCATCTTGTGATCGCAAACCCACCATATGTACGAACACAGATCATGGGGGCGCAACAGGCACGGCAGATCGCTCAACGTTTTGGATTGTCCGGTCGAGTTGATCTTTACCACCCATTCTTACTCGCCATTTCTCAAGTGTTGGCGAAAAACGGCGTGGCTGGCGTGATCACCTCGAACCGATTTATGACTACAAGGTCAGGGCAAGCCATTCGACGTGCCATGCTTACCCGCTTTCATATTTTGCACGTCTGGGATCTTGGCGATACCAAGTTGTTCGATGCGGCGGTTTTACCATCGTTGCTATTGGCGCGGGGCACGTCCGAATCACAACAGCCACATTTCGATGGAATCACGTACTCGTCGATTTACGAAACCAAGGATGCCGCCATTGCCGAGGCCACCGATGCGCTGTCCGCTTTGACTGCCGATAACGACACCGTGATTGCAATCCAGGATGGTCGGCACTTCCGCGTTCGTCATGGGACGCTGGACAGCGGCGGCGACCCCGAAGGGATTTGGCGAGTTGCAACCAAGGCTACCGATCAGTGGTTGGCGACGGTCGAAGCCAACACATGGGATACGTTTCGACGGATCGGGAAAATAAGGGTCGGCGTGAAATCGACAGCAGATAAAGTCTTTATTCGTAACGACTGGGATGATTTGCCTGGTGGACGCCCCGAATTGCTTCGGCCTTTAATTACTCGAAAATTCGCTCGCCGTTTCAAGGCTGTCGTGCCAACGAAAGCAGAACATATCAAGGAAATCCTTTACCCGCATGACGCGACGAAAGATGGTCGTGCCGCTGTTGATTTGCAGCTCTATCCCAAAGCGGCTAGCTACCTTGAAAGGCACCGTGAAGTACTGGAGGCGCGCTCGTACCTCATTGAGGCTGGGCGTAAATGGTATGAGCTATGGGTGCCGCAAGACCCCGCGGCGTGGGCATCTCCCAAACTTGTTTTTCCCGACATCACCGACAAGCCGATTTTCTGGATCGATATGGAGGGCGGCATCGTTAATGGTGAATGCTATTGGTTGCAATGCGAAAATATAGACGAGCAAGACCTGCTATGGCTGGCGCTGGCAGTGGCTAACTCGACGTTCATCGAAGCCTTCTACGATCACCGGTTCAACAACAAGCTCTATGCTGGGCGTCGCCGTTTTATCACGCAATACGTCGAGTTGTTCCCGTTGCCAAACCCGGCGTGTGATGAAGCAATAGCGATCATCGCACTGGCAAAAGAAATTTACGCCAAGACGCCATCGACCGAGGCAGACCAGCTTGCCACCAACCTTGATGCATTGATTTGGCGCGCTTTTGGTTTACATGTTGAAAAAGTTTCCGGGTAACGGGATTTGTATTTTTTCGTTGGTGACTTTGCCTTCAAAGCGACGAAACCGTGTGAAGAAATCAGCGCCAGTCGTAACGAATAGGTGGGTGAGCGTTACTTGCTTGCCGTCCGTTGTTGCATGGAACATCGCATAGCGGGTATCGCAATGCCGAGGGTGATGATCGCCAAGTTGACGAATATCGAGAGGTTCTTCACTGCCGGGCAATACCAGTCCTAGATCGATGGTGGGTGAAGTTTGCAGCTTCACTTCCAATAACTGGTGGCGGATGTCAGGGAACTGTCCCTTGTCTTCGTAATGACTGTATCCCAAACATCCGCAAATCAAACGATGCAGCTCCGCGCCTCGATTGCGCTCTTGATCCATGCCGGGATCGGCGAACGACAACCCCACCAACGCTGAAAGGCGCTCGAAGATTTTCCGAATCGGCAGCAAACCTCCACTCTCGGGTTCATCAGTCGGACTGGTCGATTTAGCAATCGTTGCCCCTGATCGTACATGCGGCAACATGGGTGGCGTATCTTGCGCGGAAACAAGTTCATGCGTGTTAACGCCCGTGGCAAGCGAAGCCTGATATTTTGTGGTGATCGTGCCCGTCGTATCCAGGAGCGCGAGTTCTTGTCCGTTCACCACTTTGACTTTTAGAACGGTGTCATGGTCGGAGAGTTGGATGATTGCGTAACGCCTGGTGGGTGACAGCTCTTCATTCCAGATTTGCAGGTTGTTCGATTTTTGCGTGTATGTATCGAGCTGCTGCCCCGGAAACCGAGGTTGAGTTTTCTTGAAGGATTTCGGAACCGGATAACCAAGAGCTTCGCACACCGCCATCTTCACAACCTTTGATCGAGTTCGTAATGCAAGCCCATGCAAATCCAGACCTGACAGCCCCCGGTTGAGCAGTATTTCCAAATGCCGGATAGGTATCCAGAAGCGGGCATCGCCGACTTCAATCGGCGAATAGATATCAAAGCCGGACGCATGGATAGCTTTCTTATAATCAACGGTTTTTTTGTGACCATGTTCCGCTCTCGGTGTCAGCAGTTCCGGGACGCCGACCCCGAGAGCCCGAGCAAGGACTTCGAGCGTGCTGAGAGAAACGTTGCGCTCTTCACGCTCCACCGAACCAATATACGTGCGGTGGAGTTCGCAAATGCCTGCTAATTCTTCTTGCGATAATCCGTGATCTTTTCGATAAGAGCGGACATTTTTAGCAAGTGTGGCACGCATTAAAGAGCTTGGGATTCTTGGCATCATCGGAATGGTTTAATGGTGGGCGTCATTGTTTCCGACAGATGACTTTGAGGCTACAGACTTTGAGTAGCCAAATTGGGGGGGGTGTTTGGGCGCATCGTCGTGCCCGACGCAGTATGGAAGGAGGTGGTGCAGGATGAGCAGGCCGACCCCGCCGCCCGTGATCTGCCTGCACAGCCTTGACCGGTGCGTGAAAGCGTGGAAATTTCGCCACGTGTATCTCCCTGGAATCTCGGCGCTGGCGAGACGGCGGTCTTGAGCCTTGCGCTGTCCCACCCGACGCTGCGGGCGGTGATCGACGATGCCGATGCCCGGCGTTGCGCACGAACGCTCGGCATCTCCATGCTGGGTACTGGCGGGGTATTGCTACTGGCCAAACGTCGCGGCTTGTTGCCCTCGATAGCTGAGGGGCTGGAGAAATTGCAGCGCGCCGGTTTGTGGCTTTCCGATGATCTCGTCAATCTGCTGAAGGCGCAGGCCGGCGAATAATCCGGCTCCTCGCTGATCTCCATCTTCTCCCGTCTGGGCGACGGCATTTTCACCAAGGGCGCCGACGTCGGCGCCGACCTGGTGGGCAAGGTCGAAGCCGACATTCCCGAAGATGACCCGCGCAACCCGGCGGTGATCGCCGACAACGTCGGCGACTGCGCCGGCATGGCCGCCGACCTGTTCGAGACCTACGCGGTCACGATGATCTCCTGGTGGTGATCACCGAGTACTACACGGCGACCGAATACGCCCCGGTGCGTCACATCGCTCAAGCTTCGACCACCGGCCACGGCACCAACGTCATCGCCGGGATCGGCGTCTCGATGCGCTCCACGGCACTGCCGGTGTTGTCCGTCTGCGCGGGCATCTGGGCGTCCTACGTGCTCGGCGGCCTCTACGGCATCGCCATCGCCGCCACCTCCATGCTGTCGATGGCCGGCATCATCGTCGCGCTCGACGCCTACGGCCCGATCACCGACAACGCCGGCGGCATCGATCACCGCGTCGCCGCGACGCATTCCTTGATGAGTTCCGGCCCGCGATAGATCAGGCCGGAATAGATCTGCACCAGCGCGGCGCCGGCGTCGAGCTTGGCTTTCGCGCGGCCGCCGTCGGTGATGCCGCCGGCGGCGATGATGGGCAGTTCGCCGGCCAGGGCTTTGGCGAGCTTGCGCACGACCTCGGTCGATTTTTCGAACAGCGGCGCGCCGGAGAGGCCGCCGGTCTCAAAGCCGTGCGGCAGCCCTTCGACGCCCTCGCGCGCGAGCGTGGTGTTGGTGGCGATCACCGCCTCGATGCGGTGGCGGCGCAGGGCGTCGGCGATGCTGACGATCTGCGCGTCGTCGAGGTCGGGCGCGATCTTCAGCGCCAGCGGGACCAGGCGGCCGTGCTTCTGCGCGAGTTCCGCCTGGCGCGCCTTGAGCGCGCCGAGCAGGGCGTCGAGCTCGGAGTCGCCCTGCAACTGCCGCAGGTTTTTGGTGTTGGGGCTGGAGATGTTCACCGTGACGTAGCTGGCGTGGGCATAGACCTGGTCGAGGCAGGCCAGGTAGTCGTCGGCCGCCTTCTCGATCGGTGTGTCGAAATTCTTGCCGATGTTGATGCCGAGGATGCCTTTGAATTTCGCTGCCTTGACGTTTTCCACCAGCGCATCGACGCCGTGGTTGTTGAAGCCCATGCGGTTGATGACGCCCATGGCCTCGGGCAGGCGGAACAGGCGCGGCTTGGGATTGCCGGGCTGCGGCCGTGGCGTGATGGTGCCGATTTCGATGAAGCCGAAGCCCCAGCCGGCCAGAGCAATGATGGCCTCGCCGTTCTTGTCGAGTCCGGCGGCCAGGCCGACGGGATTGGGGAAGTCGAGGCCCATCACCGTGACCTGGCGCCCCGGCAGCGGGCGTGCGGCGGGAATGATGCCGGAGCGGCCCAGCGCCTTCATGCCGGCGATGGATAGCTCGTGGGCGGTTTCGGGGTCGAGGGCGAAGACGAAGGGCTTGAGGAGACAGTAGGGGAGCATGAGGGGCAGGAGGCTGGATCAGGAAAAATCGGAGTCGTCGAACTCGTGCCACCTGCCCTGGCGCAGCCCTTCGAGAGGACGGAAGTTGGTCTTGTAGCCCATCTTGCCGCTGTGGCGGATCCAGTAGCCGAGATAGAGATAAGGCAGGCCGAAGTAGCGGCACTGCGCGATCTGCCACAGCACGGCGAAGGTGCCGTGGCTGGCGTTGGGGGTGTCGGTATCGTAGAAGGTGTAGACGGACGAGAGCCCGTCGGGGAGCAGGTCGACGATGCCGACCATGCGCAGCACGCCGTCCTCGCGGAATTCGATCAGCCGGGTGTCGATGTGCGATTGCAGCAGGAAGTGGGCGTACTGGTCGCGGCTATCCTGGTCCATGCCGCCGCCCGAATGGCGCGCGGCCTGGTAGCGCTGGTAGAGCATGTAGTGCTCGTCGCGGAAGGCCAGCGGCCGCTCGATCGCGGTTAGTCCGGCGTGGCGGGTGAGCGCGCGCCGCTGGCTGCGGGTGGGCTCGAAGCGCGCCACCGGCACGCGCACCGGCACGCATTCGCGGCAGGCGTCGCAGTGCGGGCGGTAGGTGAGCATGCCGCTGCGGCGGAACCCGGCGTGCACGAGTTCGCCGTAGGTGGCCGTGTCGATCAGGTGCGTCGGCGTGGCGACCTGCGAGCGGGCGACGCGGCCCGGCAGGTAGGAACAGCCGTAGGGCGCGGTGGCGTAGAACTGGAGCAGCGGAAACGGTGGCAGGTCGCGCGGATGGGTCACGGTGCGCTCCTGTAGGCATCGCGTACCGCATCCGCCGGCCAGCGGCCGGGCGCGTCGCCTGTCGCCGTCAGTTCAGCGAGGCGGGCGACGAAGTCGCGACGCGGGATCGGGCGGGCGCCGAGGGAGGCCAAGTGTGCGGTTTCCATCTGGCAGTCGATTATGCCGAAACCGCGGCGGCGCAGGTGGACGCATAAGTGCGCCAGGGCGATCTTCGAGGCATCGGTGGCGCGCGCGAACATCGACTCGCCGTAGAAGGCGCGGCCGATGGCTACACCGTAGAGCCCGCCGGCGAGCTCGCCGTCGATCCAGGTCTCGACGCTGTGGGCATGGCCGAGATCAAACAGGCGGCGGTAGGCGGCCTGCATTTCGGCGCTGATCCAGGTGCCGGCCTGGCCGTCCCGCGGGGCCGTGGCGCAGGCGGCGGCGACCTCGGCGAATGCCGTGTCGAGGCGCACCTCGCAGGCCTTGTTGCGCAGCACCTTGGCCAGGGCGCGGCTGATCCTGAGCTCCTCCGGAAACAGCACCATGCGCGGGTCGGGGCTCCACCAGAGGATGGGTTCACCGGCCGAAAACCACGGGAAGATGCCGCGCGCGTAGGCGGCGACGAGGCGTTGCGGCGAGAGGTCGCCGCCGGCGGCGAGCAGCCCGTTGGGTTCGGCCAGCGCGGTTTCGACCGGCGGAAAGACGAGCTCCGGCGGCAGCCAGGGAATCACTGTTTGAACGCGACGACGTGATCCACGGCGAGGCGGATGCCGATTTTCTCGCCGATGGCGTGGTTGTGGTGCGAGGGCACCAGCGAGAGCACGCGCGCGCCGGAGGACAGCTTCAGCGTGTACAGGAACTCGGCGCCGCGGAAAGTCTTCTTCTCGACCTCGGCGACGACTTCCGAGGCGTCGTCGTGCGCCACGTCGTCGGGCCGCAGCAGCACGTCGAGGCGACAGCCCGGCGCGCATTCCAGCGGCACGTCGCTATCGAGCAGGCCGAGTTCGACGCGGACCGTGCCGGCACTGGCGACCTCGCCCGGCACGAACACGCCCTGGCCGACGAAATCGGCGACGTAGCGCGTCGCCGGACGGTGGTAAAGCGAATAGGGCGTGTCCCACTGCTCGATGCGGCCGCGATGCATGATGCCGACGACATCGGCGACGGCGAAGGCCTCGTGCTGGTCGTGGGTGACGAGGATGGCCGTGGTGCCGCTCTGCTTGATAATCTCGCGCACCTCGAGCGAGAGGCGTTCCCGCAGTTCGACGTCGAGGTTGGAAAAGGGCTCGTCGAGCAGCAGCAGATGCGGGCGCGGCGCCAGCGCGCGAGCCAGCGCGACGCGCTGCTGCTGGCCGCCGGAGAGTTCGTGCGGAAACTTGCCGCCGTGGCCGGCGAGGCCGACGATGTCGAGCAGTTCCTCGACGCATTGCCGTCCCGCCAGCGCCGACTTTTCACGCAGACCGAAAGCGACGTTGTCGCCGACCGAGAGGTGAGGGAACAGGGCGTAGTCCTGGAACACCATGCCGATGTGGCGCTGCTCCGGCGGCAACTGCCGTTGCGGGCTGCCGACCGTTACGCCGCGCAGTTGAATGGTTCCCGCGGAGGGCTGCTCGAAGCCGGCGATGAGCCGCAGCACCGTGGTTTTGCCGCAGCCCGAGGCGCCCAGCAGGCAGCCGATCTCACCCTCGTCGAGCGAGATGGACAAGTTGTCCACGATGGTCTGACGGCCGTAGGCGTGACTGACGCGATCGAGTTGCAGTAGGGACATGGTATATTTGCAATTGAGATTCGTTCTCAACTACATTTTACGCTCGATTCCTTTTGCAGGCCATCTTGCAGCGTTTTTCGTCCCTCGTCCTCATTGTCGCCGCCCTGGTCGCGCTGCCCGTATTGTCGGTCGGCGCGAATCTGTTCGCCGGGGGCACCGGCGACACATGGAGCCACCTCGCCGCGACGGTGCTGCCCGAGTATGTCGCCAATTCGCTGTGGCTGTGTTTCGGCGTGGCGCTGGGCGTGGGCAGCATGGGCACCACCATGGCGTGGCTGACGGCGATGCACGATTTTCCCGGCCGCCGCGTGTTCGATTGGGCGTTGTTGCTGCCGATGGCGATGCCGGCCTATGTGCTGGCCTATACGTATACCGATTTCCTGCAATTCGTCGGCCCGGTACAGACCGGGCTGCGCGAGACCTTCGGCTGGACGAAGGCCGACTACTGGTTCCCCGACGTGCGCACGCTGCCCGGCGCCATGGTGATGTTTTCCTGCGTGCTCTATCCCTACGTCTACCTGGTGGTGCGCACGGCCTTCCTCGAGCGCGGCAGCGGCATGCTCGAAGCGGCGCGGGTGCTGGGACTGTCGCCGTGGCGGGCGTTTTTTCGTGTTTCCCTGCCGCTGGCGCGGCCGGCCATCGCCACCGGCATCGCCCTGGCGCTGATGGAGACGCTGGCCGACTATGGCACGGTGGCCTATTTCTCGGTGCCGACCTTCACCACCGGCATCTACCGCGCCTGGTTCTCGCTCGGTGACCGAGTGGCGGCGGCGCAACTGGCGGCGGGGCTGCTCGGCTTCGTGCTGCTGCTGCTGGCGCTGGAACGCTTTTCGCACGGCCGCGCCCGCTACCACGACACCGGCGGCCGTCGCCGCGCCGCCCACGGCCGCCGGTTGACCGGCTGGCGCGGCTGGCTGGCCTTCGTCGCCTGCCTGCTGCCGCTCTTGGCCGGCTTCGTGCTGCCGGCCGGGCTGCTGCTGCGCATGGCGTTGGGCGAGGTGGAGGGGGAATTTGGCGTGCGCTTCCTGGTGCTGGCGAAGAACAGCTTCGTCCTGGCGAGCCTGTCGGCGCTGCTCGCGGCCGGACTGGCGCTGCTGCTGGCCTACGCCGCGCGCCAGTCGGCGCGGGCCGGCGGCATGGGCGCGTTGCTCGCACGCATGGCCAGCCGCCTGGTCGGGTTGGGCTATGCCGTGCCCGGATCGGTGATCGCGGTCGGCGTGCTGATCCCGGTCACGCGCCTCGACCACGCGCTGGCCACGCTATGGCAGCAGTTGGGTGGCGCCAATCCGGGGCTGATCCTCACCGGCGGCATTGCGGCGCTGGTCTATGCCTACCTAGCGCGCTTCCTGTCGATCGCGCTGCAGACGGTCGAGGCCGGCATCGCCCGGATCACGCCGAGCATGGACGACGCGGCGCAGAGCCTCGGCTGCGGCCCGGGCGAAACGCTGCGCCGCGTGCATCTGCCGCTGCTGCGCGGCAGCCTCCTCACCGCCGCGCTGCTGGTGTTCGTCGATGTAATGAAGGAACTGCCGGCAACGCTGGTGATGCGTCCCTTCAATTTCGAGACGCTGGCGACGCAGACCTATACGTTGGCCGCCGACGAGCGCCTGGCCGAAGCCTCGATCGCCGCGCTCGCCATCGTCGCCGTCGGCCTGGTGCCCATCATCGTGCTGGCGCGGCAGATCGCGGCGGGGCGCCAGACGACCGCCTGCTGAAGAAAATCGGCACCCCCCCCAAGGGGATTTCGTTCTTGACGTAGCGATTGGCGGCGGTATCGGTGACCAGGTCGATGTTGTCGAGTTCGAGCATGGAATGAGGTCAGGATCGGGCCAGGGCGCGGTCGATGAAATGGCGCGGCACGCGGGAGCGGGGTGCCTTGCCGCCAAACCAGTTGCGGACATCCTCGTCGAGGCCGATGCCGTGCATGTAGTTGTAGAGCGCCTTGTTCAACGCGACGCCGAGGGCCGCGTGATCGACGCCGGCGGGGTCGATGAAGCCGACGTCGTTCCTGGCGAAGGAGGTCGGGGGTAGCGGTTCGAGGGTGACGCCGTAGTTCTCGGGATGCCGGCCGACGGGCGAATGCACCGTGCATACGAAGCGGTGGAAGAAGCCGGACTGGATGCAGCCGGCCTCGAACAGTTGGCGCACATATTCGAGCGCATCGACCGTGTCCTGCACGGTCTGCGTCGGGAAGCCGTACATCAGGTAGGCGTGGACGAGGATGCCGGCATCAGAGAAGGCGTGGGTGACGCGCGCCACCTGCTCGACCGACACGCCTTTCTGCATGAGCTTGAGCAGGCGGTCGGAGGCGACCTCAAGGCCGCCGGAGACGGCGATGCAGCCGCTGTCGGCGAGCTTTTGGCAGAGATCCGGCGTGAAGGATTTTTCGAAGCGGATGTTGCCCCACCACGAGATCGCGCGGTTGCGCCGTTGCAGTTCCTCGGCCAGCGCCGCCAGCCCCTTGGGCGGGGCGGCCTCGTCGACGAAATGGAAGCCCGTCTGCCCGGTCTCGTCGATGACGGCCTCGATGCGGTCGACCAGCGTGGCGGCGGCGACGGTGTCGTAGCGCGAGATGTAATCGAGCGAGGTGTCGCAGAAGCTGCACTTCTTCCAGTAGCAGCCGTGGGCGACAGTCAGCTTGTTCCAGCGCCCGTCGGACCACAGCCGGTGCATGGGGTTGAGCATGTCGAGGAGCGACAGGTAGCGGTCGAGCGGCAGGCCGTCCCAGGTCGGCGTGCCGATCTCGCTGAAGGGAATGTCGCCCTCGTTGGGATAGCCGGCGTCGATGTAGCGCACGCCATCGGCCGTGCGCAGGTAGGTGCGCCGCAGCCGTTCGCGCGGACGTTCGCCGCCGAGGTGCTCGAGCAGGGCCAGTATCGGCCGCTCGCCGTCGTCGAGGGTGACGTAATCGAAATGGTCGAACACTCGCGGCTCGGCGAGTTCGCGCAGCTCGGTGTTGACGAAGCCGCCGCCGAGCACGGTGACGATCGCCGGGTCGTGCGCCTTGATCGCCTGGGCGATGCGGAAGGCGCCATAGACGTTGCCGGGGAAGGGCGCCGACACCAGCACGACGTCCGGCGCGTGCCGTGTCACGGCCGCCAGGGTCAGCTCGCGCAGGGTGCGGTCCACCAGGTTGGGCGGCGCGGCCAGCGCGGCGGCCAGCGGATCGAACGTGGGCTGGCTCTGCGCCAGCGACTCGGCGTAGCGCACGAACTCGAAGCGCGGATCGACGGCATCGCGCAGCACGTCGGCGACATCGTCGAGGTAGAGGGTGGCGAAGTGGCGGGCGCGGTCCTGCACGCCGAGCGCGCCGAAGGCCCAGGCCAGCGGGTCGCCGCCATCGGGGTCGATGTAGGCGTCCAGCGAGGCGAAGCGCGGCCCTTCGGGCAGAAAATTGCGCCCGCGGATGCGGTGCGCGATGGAAGGGTCGCGCCCCTGCAGCAGGGCCACCGCCGGCCCTATCGTGGCGGCATAGCGGTCGAACTGGCGGTCGAAGGCCTTGACCAGCGGCGTTCGCTTCTGCTTTGGCATCGCCGCGATGCACTCGCGCATCGCCCGCAGTCCTTCGGGCGAGAAGAGGCGCAGGACGAGGGCGAGGGCGAGGTCCTCCTGCACGGCGGCTATCCCGCGCGAACGCAGAAAACCGGTCAGGTAGGCCGTCGACGGGTAGGGCGTGTTGATCTGCGTCATCGGCGGGATGACGGACAGCACGCGCTGCGACCGGGCGGGCGGGGCGTTCACCGGCGTGAGGCGCGGAAGGCGGCCAGCAGCGCGGCCGCGACGAGCAGGGGGTCGAACAGGATGTCCCAGAGGTTGTTCGACTCGTGCAGGCCCACGGCGTAGGCGGCGAGGTCGACGGCGAGCAACCAGAGGTAGAGCGGCTGGCCGCGCCGCCAGGCGAGCAGCGCCGCCGCGCCAAGGATTGTTACCAGCGGCCAGGCGGCGTAGCCGAGACGGTAGGGATCGAAATCGCCCAGGCCAAGCGCCAGGATGTAGAAGCCGATGCCGAACAGCGCGAGCGCGGCGGCGGGTGCGCGGCCGATCTGCGCGGGGCGGCCGGTGAGCGATAGAACGAGCAGCTGCACGGTGGTGATGCTCGGGTCGCCCCACAGTGCGCGCAGGGCCATGGCCGCCGAGACACCGTCGGCGAGCGGGATCAGCGACAGCGCCGCCGCGGCCACATAGAAAAGTCGGCGCTGGCGGGACGGTGCGCGGGCCGTTATTTTCCAGACGATCCAGGCAACGAGCAGCGCCTGGGCGGCGAGGCCGTAAGTTATGTTCATGGCTTCGCCTCGATCCACGCCGGCGAGAATGACAGATGCTTGATGGTCCTGCGCTGCCAAGTGTAGGCGAGGTGGATGGTGCCGTTACGGCCCTGCAGCAGCGCGGGGTAGGAAAACTCCTCGCCGCCTGCGGCGTCCTCGATCAGGCGCGGCGCCGACCAGCTTTGCCCGGCGTCATGCGAAAGCGCCAGCGCCAGCTTGTTGCGGTTGGCCGCCTGCGGGTTCCAGGCCAGCAGCAGGCGGCCGTCGTTGATGCGCAGCAGGGCGACCGAGGCGTTGGGATTGGGCAGCGCGGTGGCGCGCGTGTCCTGCCACGTCAGCCCGGAATCGTTGCTGACGGCCATGCGGATGCGGTTGGCGGGGCCGGTGTCGCGCATCATGGCCAGTGCGCGCGTGGCGTCGAGCGCGGCCACGGCGGGTTGCAGCGTCTGTTGCGAGCCGGGGATGCGTGCCTTGTCGAGCACGCGGCCCTGCGCGTCGAGGCGCAGCCATTCGGAATGCTTGGCGGCGAACTCGTGGTAGGCGGGCAGGCCCCAGCCGCCGTCGGTCAGCGCGAGCGGCGGCGTGCGGACCAGCGTGGAGAGATTCCAGAACGGCGAGGTGATCAGGCGTTGTGCCGTGCCCCAGTTTTGGCCGCCGTCCGTCGAGATGGCGTGATTGATGGAACTGCCGGCCCAGCCGCCGTAGCCGACGGCGACGAACCAGAGGTGCAGCCGCCCCTTGCTGTCGTTTGCCAGCACCGGGTTGCCGAGCTTGCGCACGAGGCGCGCCGTGTCGCGCTGCGTCCGCTCGCGCGTGAAGATCGGGCGGGCGGGACTCCATTGGCGGCCATCGAAAGTGGCCATGAGGATCGCGACATCGCGCGCGCCTTCGCGGCTGCCGGCGAACCAGGCGGCGGCGATGCGGCCGTCCGGCAGTTCGGCCAGCGTGGCCGCATGGGCGCTGGGCTGGGGGTTGGTCAGCAGGTGCGTGGAAAAAGTCGGCGGGACGGCGACTGCGGCCGCCGGTGGTACGAAACCCGGGGCAGCGGCGGGCATGAGGCGCGGCGCCGCGGCGGCCAGCGCCAGCGCGAAGGCCAGCGGCGCCAGCCAGCGGTTCACCGCTTGACCTCGAAGATGCGGACAGTCGATTCCAGCGGTGCCGGCGAACGCGCGGCCCAGGCCGCCTTCCAGTCATCGACGGTCGCGCCCTGGCGGGCGAAGCGTATGCCGGAACCGGCGGAGGTGAGGGCGCGGTATTCGAAAGTCGGCGCTGGCGACGCCCCGGAGGAAGTCCCCTTGGGGGACACGGCGAGTGCGCGCAACTGGGCTTCGAGCGCGGGCACATCTTCGGCGCGAACGGCGATGAGTGTGCCCGGTGCGGTGTCCCTGGCGGCGAGCTTGCCGGTCTGGTGCAGTGCGCGGCCTGAAAGCAGAGGCAGCAGCGCCGGCTGCGGGCCCATGAACAGGATGACGGATCTGTCGCGAGTCAGATCGACGACAGCCTGCGGCACGGCATTGACGCCGAGCGCGGGGAAGGCGATGCCCCAGCCCGCGGTCCACAGCAGCGCGGCGGAGACGATGAGCGAGAGGGCGCCGGCGCTGGCGCGCCACCAGGACCAAAGGAACCAGGCGAGCGCCGGCGCCAGTAGCCACCAGCCACCCTTGTCCCAGCGCCAGAGCAACAGGCACAGCGCGGCGGCCAGCAGCGCTGGCAACAGGCTGCCCAGCCGCCGCGTCCACGCCGGCGGCATGCCGGATTGCAGGGCTAGCCCGCAGACGACGGCCAGCGGCACCAGCGCGCCGAGCAGGTAGCGGTCGAAGACGTGGATGAAGAAGAAGGGTGCGAGCGACAGCAGCAGCCACAGCGCAAGAAAGCGGCCGCAGGGTTCGCGCCGGCGCGTCCATAGTGCGTGCAGGGCGACGAAGCTCCACGGCAGCGCCAGGGTGACGATACCGATCGCGGCGTCGGGCGAAACGTTCCAGAGGCCGCGCGCCTCGAGTTCATGCTCGGCGGCGGCGGCGAGCTGGGCGCCATGGCGGCTCCTGACGTCGAGATACCAGGCGACCGGCAGCGCCAGCGCGGCGGCGACGAAGACGAACTGCTGTGGCAGCCGCGCCAGCAGCGGCTGCCACAGTTCGCGCCGGGCGAGCAGCAGGGCCAGCGTGCCGGCGCCGAAGATCACCAGCGCGGTCGGCCCCTTGGTCAGCAGCGCCGCCGACAGCAGCGCGGCGGCGCCGAGCAGCGCGGTCCAGCGCGGCTTTTCCAGCCAGGACCAGTAGAAGCAGAAGGCTGCGGTGGCCAGGGCCGCGACCGGCATGTCGAGCATCAGCCGGCGCGATTCCGACCCCATGCCGCTCATGCCGAGCAGCGCGCCGGCGGCAAGCCAGCCGGCGAGCCTGTCGTCGGTCCACTGGCCGGAGAAGCGACCGGAAAGTCGGCGCGCGCACCACGCCGCGCAGCCGAGCAGCAGCAGTGAAAATGCCACGGTGATGGCGCGGCCGGCGGCGAGCGAGGGGCCGAATATTTCGTAGCTGGCGCGGCCCAGCCAGTAGATGAAGGGCGGTTTCTTCAGGCGCGGCTCGCCGTCGATGAAGGGTATCCACCAGGCATCGCGCTCCATCATCTCGAGCGGGATGCGCAGGCCGAGCAGGTATTCGTCCTTGCCGGTGAGGCCCGTGGGTGCCCAGATGCCGAAGGCGAGAACGGCTGCTGCCAGCAACAGGAGCAGCAGGATCCTCACACGAGGAATTCCGGCCCCTGCAGCATCAGCGTACCCGAGCGGCCGGCGATCTCGCCGCGCACCACCTCGTGGCGAGGCAGGCTTGCCGCGTCGAGCGTCGCCGCGAGATCGCGCAGCGATACCAGCTCGTAGCCCTGCTCGCGCCAGGCCGTCAGCAGGCGCTCGAACACCGGCGCGAGCTTCATGCCCTCGAGCTCGGCATGCAGGGTGTAGACATGGCTGCCGTGCCGGGGCTGCTGCGCCGTCAGCGCCAGCAGCTTCTCATGGACGTTGTCCTCGGTGGTGCCGTCGATGCCGATCAGCTCGTCGAGCGTCGGCAGGGTGGTCGGCAGCTGCGGGCAGAGCACGATCTCGCCGTTCTGCACGGGCATGAAGGGATGACTGCCGCGGGTGTCGGAGGCGTGGCTGAAGCCGAGGCGCTGGGTCAGGCGCAGGGCCTGCGCGTTCATCTGCCAGCCGGCGGCGCCGTGTACTTTCGCCGGTGTGCCGAAGACTTCGGCGTAGCGGTCGACGGCGAGCTGCATCTCGCGCCCCGTCCATGCGGCGTCGGCGTGCTCGACGTTGTCCTGCCACTTGACGTGGTCCCAGCAATGGATGCCGGTCTCGAAGCCGGCGTCATGGACGCCGCGCAGGATGTCGGCGCCGCGCCGGCCGATGTCCGGGCCGGGCAGCAGCGTGCCGTACATCAGGGTCTTGAATCCGTAGTGGGCGACGACCGAAGTGCGCGACACCTTCTTCATGAAGCCGGGCCGCAGCGCGCGCTTGATCGCGCGCCCCGTGTGGTCGGGGCCGAGCGAGAAGAGGAATGTGGCGCCGGCGCGGTTGCGCCGCAGGACGTCAACAAGACGCGGCACGCCCTCGAGCGTGCCGCGGTAGGTGTCGACGTCGATCTTCAACGCGAGCCTCATGGGCGAGCGTTCCAGCATGGGGCGATCGTCGCCATCAGTCCATCAGCTTGCGTGCTTCCGCGACGTCGCCGCGATAAGCCTCGAAGATGCCGCGCAGGGCGTCTTCGAAGGCGACCTTCGGTGCCCAGTTGAGATCGGCCATGGTGTTCTCGATCTTCGGCACGCGGTGCTGCGTGTCCTGGTAGCCCTTGCCGTAGTACTCGCCGGACGTGGTTTCCAGGACCTTCACCTTGGCGACGCTTTCGGCGTACTCGGGATACTGCTTGGCCAGGTCGAGCATCAGCGCCGCCAGATCACGGATCGAGTAGTTGTTCTTCGGGTTGCCGATGTTGTAGATCTTGCCGTTGGCGATGCCGTCCTTGTTGTCGATGATCTTCATCAGGGCGTCGATGCCATCAGAGACGTAGGTGAAGGAGCGCTTCTGAGCGCCGCCGTCGACCAGCTTGATCGGCTCGCCGCGCACGATGTGGCCGAGGAACTGGGTGATGACGCGCGAACTGCCTTCCTTCGGCGTGTGGATGGAATCGAGGCCGGGCCCGATCCAGTTGAATGGGCGGAACAGGGTGTATTGCAGGCCTTCCTGCTGGCCGTAGGCATGGATGACGCGGTCCATCATCTGCTTGGCGCAGGAGTAGATCCAGCGCGGCTTGTTGATGGGGCCGAGGATCAGCTCGGAATTCTCCGGGTCGAACTCGGGGTCGCGGCACATGCCGTAGACCTCGGAGGTCGAGGGGAAGATCACGCGTTTTTTGTACTTCACCGCCTGGCGGATGATCGGGAGATTGGCCTCGAAGTCGAGTTCGAAGACGCGCAGCGGCTCCTTGACGTAGGTGGCCGGCGTGGCGATGGCGACCAGCGGCAGGATCACGTCGCATTTCTTGACGTGGTATTCGATCCACTCCTTGTTGATCATGATGTCGCCCTCGAAGAAATGGAAGCGAGGGTTGCCCATGAACCCGGCGACGCGCTCGGAGTTCATGTCCATGCCATACACCTCCCAGTCGGTGGTGTCGAGGATGCGCTGCGACAGGTGGTGGCCGATGAAGCCGTTGACGCCGAGGATGAGGACTTTTTTCATGGTGTGTTCAGACCGGTGGAAATAGATTGCGAAAGGGTTTGCCGTTGGCGGCACGGTAGACGGAAAAGTCGTCGCGGTCGATGGTGACGATGTCGGAAATTTTCAGCTTGGCGCCGAGCCAGACCAGCGAGGCATCGGCGAGGTCCATCGGGCGGTCGGCGTACTTGCCGATCAGCGTGTCGAGCGTATCTAGTGCGGCGGCTTCGATGTCCGCCAGTTGCGCGCCGCCGCGCCGCAGCCAGGCGATGCATGCCCGCTGCTGCGGCACGCTGAGGAAATGACAGACCTCGGTGACGACAGGCCATGTCGTGTGCAGGCGACCGACGAAACCGCGAAAGAAATCTTCCACCGTCGCGTGCAGTTTGTCGGCGGGGTCGAAGAGGGCGATGAGCGGGCCGGCGTCAACCAGCGCGATCACCGGAAATTTAACGGCCATACTTGGCACGCAGGACGTCCTTGATGCGTTTCTTGTAGTTCAGCGAGTTGTCGTTCTCGTTGGCGGGAGGGCGTTGATCCAGGCCCCCTGCTTCGGCGACGACCTCCTGGTAAATTTCGTAAGGCGTGCGCTGTTGCCGCAGCGTGTTCAAAAAGTCGCGCAGCGCCTGCGTCACCACGGCCGACTTGGTCGTGCCTTCGGTCTGGCAGTAGTCTTCGAGCTGGTCTTCGAGTTCGGGTTCGAGGCGGACGGTGAGGGTCACGGCGCACTCCTTTTAGAGTCTGTAATACGCCAATATTACATGGTGGAACGCCTGCCCGCAAGGAAAGGCGGAGCGTCAGGTCAGCAGGAGCGAGTGGTGGCGCAGGCGCGCGCCGAACTGGGTGTCGAGAATGGGGCGGCCATCGACGCTGGCATCGATGAGTCGCAGCACGCCGCCGTCGTTGCAGTCGGCGAGCAGGCGGTCGCCGTCGATGGTGAGCTTGGGCGAGGCGCCGCGCGGACGTGATGCGGGCTGGCGCAGCGAGCCGGCGACGACGAGGCGGTGGCCCTCGATCTCGAAAAAGGCGCCGGGGTAGGGCGGGGCGACGGCGCGGATCAGGTTGTGGATCGCGGCGGCGGGCTGGGTCCAGTCGATGCGGCCGTCCTCGGGTTTGCGGCCGCCGAAGTAGGAGCCCTTGGCCAAGTCCTGCGGCACATGCGGTGCCGTGCCGGCCAGCAGTGCCGGCAGCACGCCGTGCAGCGCCATCTCGGCGGCGAGCGTGACCTTGGCGAATACCTCGCCGGCCGTGTCGTCGGGCAGGATGGGCACCGCCTGCCGGGCGACGATATCGCCGGCGTCGGGCTTCTCGACCATGCGGTGCAGGGTGGCGCCGGTCTCGGCCTCGCCGTGCAGCACCGCCCAGTTCACCGGCACCCGGCCGCGATACTTGGGCAGCAGCGAGCCGTGCATGTTGTAGGCGCCGTGCTTCGCCAGGTCCAGCAGCGCCGGCTTGAGCATTTGCCGGTAGTAGAAGGAAAAGATGAAATCGGGAGCGGCCGCGGCGATCTGCGCCATGATTTCCGGCGCATTGGGATCGTCGGGGGTGATGGCCGGGATGCCGTGGCGCGCGGCGGTGGCGGCGACACTGTCGAACCAGAGGGTCTCGTTCGGATTGTCGGTGTGCGTCACCACCAGCGCGACGTCCACGCCGCCGGCGAGCAGCGCCTTGAGGCAGCGCACGCCGACGTTGTGGTAGGCGAAAACGACGGCTTTCATCCCAAAAACCCCTGCTTCACCACGAAGACACCAAGAACACCAAGAACACCAAGAACACCAAGAAAACCCGAAGGATTTTGTGGAAAAGGGATGTCACCCGCCGGGTGAAGCACCCCATGCGTGCACCCCATTGTTCTGGGTGTCACTTTGTGCCCTTCGTGTCTTGGTGGTGAGGTTTTCAGGTTCATTCATTTTTCTCCAGCACCGCGTCGATGACGTAGCGCGGCCGGCGGCGCACTTCCTGGTAGACGCGTCCGACATATTCGCCGAGCAGGCCGACGGCGAAAAGCAGGATGCCGATGAGGAAGAAGGCGATGCCGAACAGGGTGAACAGACCTTCGGCCTCTGGGCCGACTATCAGGCGCCGCACGGCGAGGAAGACGACGAATAGCGCCGAGAGGATGGACAGCACGATGCCGGCCATCGACACCATCTGCAGCGGCACCACCGAGAAACCGGTCATCAGGTCGAAATTGAGGCGGATCAGGCTGTAGATCGAATACTTGGACTCGCCGGCCTCGCGCTCATCGTGCTCGACCGTCACCTCGACGGGATTGCGGGCAAAGGTGTAGCCCAGCGCCGGCAGGAAGGTGTTGACTTCGCGACACTCGTTGATCGCCGCGACAATGTCCCTGCTGTAGGCGCGCAGCATGCAGCCTTGGTCGGTCATCTTGATATGAGTGATGCGTTCGCGCACCCCGTTCATGGCACGCGAGGCCAGATGGCGCCAGAGGCTGTCGTTGCGCTGGTTGCGGATCGAGCCGACGTAATCGAAGCCCTCGTCCATCTTCGCCAGCAGCTTGCCGATTTCCTCCGGCGGGTTCTGCAGGTCGGCGTCGAGCGTGACGATTTTCTCGCCGCGACAGTGCTCGAAAGCCGCCATGATCGCGCGGTGCTGGCCGAAGTTGCCGTTGAACAGGATCACGCGGGTAACGTCGGGCCGCGCCTGGTATTGCTCGCGCAACATGGCGGCGGAGCGGTCGCGGCTGCCGTCGTTGACGAAGACGATCTCGTAGCCGCGGCCGAGCGCGTCGAGCGCCGGGTAGAGCCGCGCGAACAGCGCCGGCAGGCCGGCTTCTTCGTTATAGACGGGGACGACGATGGAGACTTCGGGTGTGGGCATGAGGGTGATGGCAGGTAGCTGTGTCATGGCTGATGGCAAGAAAGCGTGGCCCTTGGACTCCCGCCAGCGTTGATTGCCGAGGGAGTCAAACTTGCTGCCCCCTGTTCGTTTGCCTGCCGTCCATCCAGCGGCTGAACGATGCCTGGGATTCGCCCGATGGGCGCCCCAGCAGGAGTCCCTCCACGCTGATATCTTCGTCGATATCCTCCCAGTGAATTCCCATGCCACCGCCGATCAGCCGCCACCGCCCGCGCTCCTCGGCGGTCGCATGCGCCAGGCGCGGATACCAGTCGAGCGGCACCGAGATGCCGCGCCCGTCCTCGAGTTCCACGGCCAGCGAATGCTCATCCACCCTCACATCGCACGCGCAAGGAATCTCGAACTCAGTTGCCGAAATATGCATACCATTCCTCCTCGATTCGCTGTCGATTTTCCTCGATCAGGCCACGAATTCTATTCAACTCGGGCCGACCGAATCCCTTGCTGTGATGCAACCGAACCGGACTCAACCAGAACTTCGCCACCATGCTGTCGCGTTCCACATGAACATGCACCGGCTCGCCCCGGTCACCGGCGTAGAAAAAGAAGCGATAAGGACCGATCCAGAAGATGGTGGGCATGGCATCAATGATTAGTTGGGCGGAGAAACCGTGGTCTGTCCCTTATTTGGCAAATGGCTACTGGGGCGGAGGGCAAGGGGGCGGCGGATTTCACGGGTGATTCGTCAGCATTCGTTCCGAGTTCCGGCGACGCAGGCGCGGCCCTTGCGGATCGCGGGATCGACGTGAATGTGATGTTGCCAGATCATCCGATTGCCTCCTTGAGCGGAATTATGCCGCCAGTTCAGGCGATTCCAGTGAACAACGCGAACGCCCGATTCACTTTGAGCATCATCGCGCCGTCCGGGCGACCCGTTTCGCCGCAGCCTTCAGGTCGAAGCGCTCGGGGTCGAAGTCGGCGCCGATCCATTCCATGTACATGTCGTGCTCATCGTGCTTCGGATCGGCCAGCGCCGCCAGCATGTCGGCATAGCCCCAGGGGCCGCCGCAGTCCTCGGGCGGGCAGGCGCGCTCGCCGGCCAGCAGCGCGGCGGCGGGAGCGGATGGGTCGGGCGGCAGGCGGCGTTCGACGGCGATGGTGTGGTGCCAGTCGTCGCCGAAGTCGTACCAGTACTTGAACTTGCGTTTTTTGCCGATGGCATCCAGCAGGGCGAGGGTGTCCTCGGGAACGACTTCGGGCATGTCGGGGAAGTCGCCGTCGCCCGCCATGCCGATGTGCTCGTCGCCAACGACGAACTCGTGCATGTGGCTGTCATCCCAGCCCAGGGCTTCCTGGATGACGCGGTGCAGCTGGGCGAAGGTCAGCGAATCGCGCACGACGACTCGGCGCCAGACGGCGGGCCGGACGTTGTCGATTTCGATGCGCAGTTGCAGCAGGCCGGAATCCGCCGCGGTCCGCTTGGCGCGCGGGGCGGATTTTTTCGCGCGCGCGGGCGGCGCGGTCGGCACGCCCATCGTCGTCAGCATCGAATCCAGAACGTCCAGCGGGTCGATGTTCTCGCCGGTGAGGAACATTTTGGCCATGGCCGGGTTTGCGGCGATCGCCAGCAGCAGCGCTATCAGTTCCTCGTTGGCGGGGTCTTTTTGCTTCTTCAGCTTCCGCGCCCAGAAGGCCGCCTGTTTGGCGGCTTCCTTGTCGCGCCCCTGGTGGGACAGCAGCAGCACTTCGGTATGCGAATTGGCTGGATCGTCGGGCCGTAGCGCCCGGGCTTCGTCGAAGGCGCGCCAGGCCGCGTCCCATTGCTCCCGGTCGGCCAATCGGGTCGACTGGCGCAGCAGGGCATGAAAGCGCAACTCGTCGTTGCCGTCGTTCAACGCTTCCGTCAGCGTGCGTTCGCGCAGTTTTTCATCGGAGTAGGTATCCATCAGTCCGTCGAAGACGGCGACGAAGCGACCGTCGCGCCGCGCCGTGCCGTCCCAGAGCGATTGCAGCAGTGCCAGGGCATCGTCGTCGCGCCCCTCTTTGTGCCACTCGTTGGCGACGTAGGCGACTTCCTCGGGATTCAGATTGTCGAACGGAAGTTTCGCGTAACGACTGCGCGGCAGGGTGTCGAGCACGGGGCCGAGCAGACTGACCTGGTCGATGCCGAGCAAGTGGGTCGGCGCATTGGCGCAGCAGTCGGCGTATGTCTCGGCGGACCCGCAGGGGCAGGGGGCGTCGCGTGCCGGCTCGGGCAGCGGCTGCCGGCGAAAGTCCTGGTCGGGCCAGGGCACGGCGTTCCACAGGAGGCGAGCCAGAATGTGCGCCAGCGCGCGCACCGCCCGTGGGTCGCCCGTCGTTTGTTCGCGCAGCGCGTCCGGCAGGTACAGCGGGAGGCGCTCGCTCAGCCAGTCGAGGAATTGCGGGAATTCGCGCAGGAGCAGCATTTCCTTGACGGCGAGATGGAGCATTTCAATGAATGGATCGCCGTCGGCGGAATTGTTGGATTCGTCGTCGAACAGGTCTTTCATGTCGCCAGTACCTTTCTTGAAATGGTCGAGGGAGCGCCGTCTTACATCGCTTCCAGTTCCAGCACCGCCACGCTGACATGGCGGCCGAAGTGGAGGTCGAAGCCCTCCCAGCCGGTGTAGGGGGCGACGGCGGCCTTGACGGTGTCCTTCATTTCGTAATCCTTCTTCCCGGCGTCGTATTCGCGTTTGACTGTCTCGAACAGCGAGGACAAGTAGCCGCGGTAGGCGGAGACGATCTCTCGGCTGCCGCTCTTGCCGTGGCCGGGCACGAAGACACGGGCGGAAATGGCCAGCGCCCGGTCGCAGGCGGCGATGTTGCCCTTGAAGGTGCCGTCGTTCATTTGGCCGAAGCGGCCGTTCATGACGTTGTCGCCGAGGAAGAGCAAATTCTCGGAGGGAACTTCGATCATGATGTCCGTGCCGGAGTGCGCCTTCTCCGGCGCGTGGATGCGGAATTCGATGCCGCCGGCCTTGAATGCCTGGCTCTCGACGACGGGGACGGTGGGGATCACGGCGCGGGTGCCGCGCGTGTAGCCTTTAGTCAGACGCTCCATGATGTCGAGCCAGCGCGCGGCGGCGCCTTCGTGCGCGGCGCGGATCATCTCGGGATGGGCCATGATCTTCGCCTTCGGGTAGGCATCGTGGATGGCCTGGTTGCCGAACCAGTGGTCGCCATGCACGTGGGTGTTGAGTACGTGGGTGACGGGCTTGCGAGTCAGCTTGCGGATCTGGCGCAGCACCATGCGGCCGGCCTGCACGCTGGAGCCGGGGTCGATCACCACTACGCCGTCGCTGGTGACGACGAAGGCGGGGTTGTTCATGAAGCCCTGGTTTTCGACCGAAGGGTCGCCGAGCGGGCCGTGGATGACCCAGGTGCGCGGCGCGACCTGGACGGGGGCGTGGTCGCGCAGCTCGGCGGCGAAAGCGGCGGAGGCGGCGGTCAGCAGCAGAACGATGGCGGCAAGGCGCGTCGGCTGTCTCATGTCGTAAGCGGAAGAATCTGTTCGATCGCGGCGCAGACGCGATCCACGTCGGCCTCGCTCATCGCCGGGAAAAGCGGCAGTGTAATGGTTCTGGCGCCGACCCGTTCCGCCACGGGGAAGTCGCCGGGTTGCCAGCCAAGCTTGCGGTAGAGGGAGAACAGGTGCAGCGCGGGATAGTGCACGCCGACGCCGATGCCACGTTCCTTCATGGCGGCGATGAAGGCGCCGCGATCCACGCCGTCGGGCAGCAGCGGCTGGAACATGTGCCAGTTGGAGTTTTCGAAGTCGGCCGGGGGCAGTTCGAGGCCGAGAGCCGGGTCGAGCAGTTCGAAATAGCGGCGGGCGAGGACGCGGCGGCGTTCGGTGAATTCGGCGAGGTGCTTGAACTGGCCGAGGCCGATGGCGGCGGCGATGTCGGTGAGGTTGGACTTGCCGCCGAGCACGTCGACGTCCATGCCGCCGTCGGGGAAACGCTTGACCCCTTGCAGGCGCAGGCGCTCGCACAGCGCCGGATCGACGTCGGCCGGCAGCACCAGCGCGCCGCCCTCGCCGGTGGTGAGGTTCTTGTTGGCGTGGAAGCTGAAGGAGACGAAGTCCCCGGTCGAGCCGATAGGGCTGCCGTTCCACGAGGCGCCGAGCGACTGGGCGGCGTCCTCGATCACGCGGAGATTGTGCTTGCCGGCGATGGCGTAAAGGCGGTCGCGGTCGACGGGCAGGCCGGCCAGATCGACGGGGATGATGGCTCGGGTCTCCGCCGTGATGGCGTCTTCGAGCTGGTCGAGGTCGATGTTGCGCGTGACGGGGTCGATGTCGACGAACACCGGCGTCGCCCCGACTTCCAGAATCACGTTGGCGGTGGCGACCCAGGTCAGCGGCGTGGTAATCACCGTGTCGCCAGCGCCGACTTTTGCCAGACGCAGCGCAACTTCCAGCGTGGCGGTGCCGGAGCTGAAGGCACGTACCGGGCGGTCGCCGCAGTATGCGGACAGCGCGGCCTCGAAGGCCTGCACCTTCGGGCCGCTGGTGATCCAGCCCGAGCGCAGCACGTTCGCGACGTCGGCGATGGTTTCCTCGTCGATGCTGGGCCGCGTGAAGGGGAGAAAAGGCTGGGTGCTCATGCCTTTGCCACGATCCAGACGCCGACGATGATGAAGCCGATGCCGACGAGCTTCTGCGCGGTGATGGCTTCGCCGAAAAGGTAGTAGGCCAGCACGGCATTGACGACGTAGCCGATGGACAGCATCGGATAGGCAATGCTGACCGGCACGCGCGACAGCGCCATGATCCAGATGACGACGCTCACCACATAGCAGGTCAGCCCGCCGATGATGTAGGGATTGGCCGCGATCTTGAGGCCGATGGGCACCACGTTGTCCAGATGGAAGTCGAAGTGGCCGACGGCGTTGGTGCCGCTCTTGAGGAAGAGCTGGGCGGCGGCGTTGAGCAGCACGCCGGCGAGGACGAGCGAGAAGGAGACGAGGGTCATGGCTTCACCACGAAGATGCGACGGGTGTCGCGGGCGATCTCGCGCATCGGCAGATTCTGAGCGACAAAACGTTTGTGCACGTCCGGCGGCATCATCGCCATCGCCTTCGGCGCGGCGTTCCAGGCGGTGACGAACTCGGCGAAGGTCGGCATGAATTTCCGCGGCTCCCACTCGATGCCGTATTTGAGCTCGTCGGTATGCTCGACCATCTGCACCGTGCGCTTGAGGTAGAAGGGGATGGTCTGGTCGTACATGCCGACGCTGAAGAAGGGCATGTCGGGCGTGAGTTCGGGCCGGATCTTCTGCGTGATGTGCCAGGTCGAGGTGGCCGGCGCGATGGCGTCCATGCCGAGAAAGCCGACCTGCAGGGCCGCGTGGCCGCCGAGGCCGAGCGCCAGCGCGGCGGCGAGCGGTCGATAGGTGTGTGCCAACCAGAACGCGAGGAGGGCTCCGGCGGCGAGGCCGAGGCCGGCGGCGATCATCCAGGGAATCCACGCCTCGAACATCGCGACCGGCATCTGCTCGTCGCCGAAGGTGACCATGAAGGGCGCGGCGGCGGCGATGGCGAAACCCACCGGCGCCCAGAACAGCGCCTGCCACTTGAGCGCCGCCGGGCTGGCCTGCATCCACCAGGCACCGATCAGCGCGGCCAGCGCCGGGAAGAGCGGCAGGATGTAGGGCACCAGTTTCGAGCTCGACACGGAGAAGAAGCCGAACACCACGACGCACCAGACCAGCAGGAAGCGGCCCGGCTGGAAACGCTGCGTGGCGTCGCGCTTGAGACCGTGCCGCAGGCCGCCGAACAACGCCAGCGTCCATGGCATCAGGCCGACCAGCAGGATGGGCACGAAGTACCACATCGGCGCGTAGCGGCGGTGCACCTTGGTGAGGAAGCGCTGGAAATGCTCGTGGATGAAGAAGAAGTCGAAGAACTCGGCGTTGGCCAGCGAGACGGCGACGAACCACGGCGCGGCGATGGCGAAAAAGAGCGCGAGGCCGGAGACGAGATGCAGCTTCTTCCACAAACCCCAGTCGCGCTGCCACAGCGTGTAGGCGACCAGCGTCGCCGCCGGCAGCACCAGGCCGACCAGGCCCTTGGTCAGCACCGCCAGCGCCAGCAGGGCGTAGGCCGCCCACATCCAGTGGCGGGTTTCCTTCGGGCTGGCGCCGTCGCGCTGGGCGAGGACGAAGGCGAAGATGGCCGAGGCGAGAAAGACCGACAGGCTCATGTCGAGCACGGCGACGTGGCCGAGCAGGACGTAGAGCAGGCTACCGCCCAGCACGCTCGCGGCGACCCAGCCGGCGGCCGCCCCGAACAGCCGCGCGGCGACGAAGCCGGTGAACAGGATGCCGAGGAAGCCGGTCAGCGCCGGCCACAGACGCACCGTCCAGTGGTGTTCGCCGAAGGCGGTGAAGGCCGCGGCGGTCGCCCAGTATTGCAGCGGCGGCTTTTCGAAATACTTGATGCCGTTGAGTCGCGGCGTCAGCCAGTCGCCGGTGGCCACCATTTCGCGCGGGATCTCGCCGTAGCGGCCCTCGTCGGGCTTGACCAGCTTGCGGTATTCGAGCGTGCCGAACCAGAGCGCCGCGAACAGCACCGCGACCAGCCACAGGGCGAGGGGACGGCGGCGGGTCATTCGACGATCAGTGCCGCGACGACCGTGCGGCCTTCGGCGACGAGCACGTTGTAGGTGCGGCACGCCGCCGGTGTGTCCATGATTTCGATGCCGCGCCCGGCCTCGATCAGCGGCCGCAGCAGGGCCGGCGCGGGAAAGCGCTGGCGTGCGCCGGTGCCGAGCAGGGTGACGTCGCAGGGGATGGCGGCGAGCGCCGCGAAATGGCTTGCGTCGAGGCCGTCGAAGCTGTCCGGCCTCCAGGCATCGTCGATGCCTTCGGGATTGAGCAGAAAGCTGCGCGTCATCCGTTGCCCGCCGACGATGACGTAACCCGGCCCGTGCGAGGAGATGGCGCGGGCGGCAAAGCGGACGTCGGACTGGAGTTTCATGCGTTCGGTACGTTCAACCATGGTTCGGCGGTCTTCTTCCATTGCCGTCTTGCTCCTTGATTGCCGCTCATGATGCCGCTCGCCCCTCCGCCGCGGTATAGACTTCGGCATCGCGGCGCTGGCCGACGGCGATGATCAGCACCTCGATCATTTTTGCATTCACCCGATACACGATCCGCGTGCTGCCGGCGCGGATGCGCCGATAGCCGGCGAGCGAACCGGCCAGGGGTTTGCCGATCTTGTCGGGCTCGCCGTTCCGGATGCGGTCGCGAATCACCTTCAGGACATTGCGTGCCTCGGCGGGGCCAAGCAACACAAGATCGGTATCGACCTCGGGATGCAGCTTGACGTCCCACGCCATGGCTACTCGACGCCGTACTTCTTCAGCATAATTTCGAGTGGGATTGCCTTCGCCGGGTCGAGGGTCGCCGCGCGCTCGGCCGCGATGGCGTCGATGCGCAGGTCTTCGATTTCGTCCATCAGGGCTTCGTAGCTGGTCACTGGCAACATCACGCAGGCTGGCTTGTTGTCGCGCATGACGACGTATTTGTCCTGATCGCCGCTTTGCAGGCGATCCAGCAGCGCCTTGCCTTGGCGCTGCAAGTCGGTCGCGGAGATGGCTTGGTCGGATCGTTCGAGAATCATGGCGGACCTCGGTATGATTAAGGTACGACTCAAATCATACATCATTTTTTGGAGTCGGGGCGCGTTTCGTCGTCGTATTCCAGAATTGGATGCGAAGCGAATTGCGGTAGGATTACCCCTTTTGCGCCGGCCTGTCCGGCCATGCCCAGGCCGCGATCATGCAACCCGTCACTAAATCCGCCAAGCTCGCCAACGTCTGCTACGACATCCGCGGCCCGGTGCTCGCCCGCGCCCGGCAGATGGAGGAGGAGGGCCACAAGATCATCAAGCTGAACATCGGCAACCTGGCCGCCTTCGGCTTCGATGCGCCCGAGGAGATCCAGCAGGACATCATCCGCAACCTGCCCAATGCCGCCGGCTACTCCGAGTCGAAGGGCATTTTCTCGGCGCGCAAGGCGGTGATGCACGAAACGCAGCGCAAGCACATCAAGGGTGTGGGCATCGAGGACATCTACATCGGCAACGGCGTCTCCGAGCTGATCGTGATGGCCATGAACGCGCTGCTCAACACCGGCGACGAGGTGCTGGTGCCGGCCCCCGACTACCCGCTGTGGACCGCCGCCGTGAGCCTGTCGGGCGGCACGCCGCGCCACTATCTGTGCGACGAGGGCGCCGGCTGGCTGCCCGACCTGGCCGACATCCGCGCCAAGATCACGCCCAGCACGCGCGCCATCGTCATCATCAATCCCAACAACCCGACCGGCGCGCTCTATCCGGACGCGCTGCTGAAGGAGATCGTCGACATCGCCCGCACTCACGACCTCGTCATCTATGCCGACGAGGTCTACGACAAGGTGCTCTACGACGGCGTTACGCATACCGCCATCGGCTCGCTTTCCGAGGACGTGCTGACCATCAGCTTCAACGGCCTGTCGAAAAACTACCGCTCCTGCGGCTACCGCGCCGGCTGGATGGTGGTGTCCGGCGACAAGCGCCCGGCGAGGGATTACATCGAGGGCCTCGACATGCTTTCCTCGATGCGCCTGTGCTCGAACGTGCCGGGACAGTGGGGCATCCAGACGGCGCTCGGCGGCTACCAGAGCATCGACGACCTGGTCGCGCCGGGCGGGCGCATGTGCCGCCAGCGCGACATCGCCTTCGATCTCGTCACGGCGATACCCGGCGTCAGTTGCGTCAAGCCCCAGTCCACGCTCTACATGTTTCCGCGTCTCGACCCCAAGGTGTACCCGATCACCGATGACCAGGAGTTCATCGCCGAGCTGCTGGTCGCGGAAAAGGTTTTGCTGGTGCAGGGCAGTGGCTTCAACTGGCCGCATCCCGACCATTTCCGCCTCGTCTTCCTGCCCCACGAAGACGACCTGCGCGAGGCCATCGGCCGCATCGCGCGCTTTCTTGAACAGTATCGAAAACGTCACGGAACCTAAACCAGCATGAAACCCATCAACGTAGGACTGCTCGGCATCGGCACCGTCGGCGGCGGCACCTGGACGGTGCTCAACCGCAACGCCGAAGAAATCACCCGTCGCGCCGGCCGGCCCATCCGCATCAGCGTCGTCGCCGACAAGAACCTCGAACTGGCGCAGCAGGTCACCGGCGGCCCATCCGCCAATGTCAAGCTCACCGACGATGCCTTCGCCGTGGTGGCCGATCCCGAGGTCGATATCGTCGTCGAGCTGATCGGCGGCTACGGCGTGGCCAAAGAGCTCGTGCTCAAGGCCATCGAGAACGGCAAGCACGTCGTCACCGCCAACAAGGCGCTGCTGGCCGTGCATGGCAACGAGATCTTCGCCGCCGCCCAGAGGAAGGGCGTCATGGTCGCCTTCGAGGCGGCCGTGGCCGGCGGCATCCCGATCATCAAGGCGCTGCGCGAGGGCCTCACCGCCAATCGCATCCAGTGGATCGCCGGCATCATCAACGGCACCACCAACTTCATCCTCTCCGAGATGCGCGACAAGGGCCTGGCCTTCGACGTCGTGCTGAAGGAGGCGCAACGCCTGGGCTACGCCGAGGCCGATCCGACCTTCGATATCGAGGGCGTCGATGCCGCGCACAAGCTGACCATCATGTCGGCCATCGCCTTCGGCATCCCCATGCAGTTCGACAAGGCCTATGTCGAAGGCATCAGCAAGCTGGACGCTCAAGACATCAAGTACGCCGAGCAGCTCGGCTACCGCATCAAGCTGCTCGGCATCACCCGGCGCACGGCGGATGGCGTCGAACTGCGCGTGCATCCGACGCTGATTCCGGCCCGGCGCCTGATCGCCAACGTCGAAGGCGCGATGAACGCCGTGCTGGTGCAGGGCGACGCCGTCGGCGCCACCCTCTACTACGGCAAGGGCGCCGGCGCAGAGCCGACGGCCAGCGCCGTGATCGCCGATCTCGTCGATGTCACCCGCATGCACACCGCCGACCCCGAGCACCGCGTGCCGCATCTGGCTTTCCAGCCCGACCAGCTCGCCGACATCAAGGTGCTGCCGATCGGCGAGGTCACCACCAGCTACTACCTGCGCATGCGCGTCGAGGACAAACCGGGCGTGCTCGCCGACATCACGCGCATCCTCGCCGACCAGCAGATCTCCATCGACGCCATGATCCAGCGCGAGCCGGCCGAGGGCGAGCAGCAGACCGACATCATCATGCTCACCCACCTGACCCGCGAGAAGCAGGTCGACGCGGCCATCGACAGGATCGAATCGCTGCCGGTGGTCACGGGCAAGCTGATCAAGCTGCGCCTCGAAAGCCTCAGCTAATCCCGTTCGGCGCGGATGCTGGTCTATCTCGGCATCTGTGCCGTTCTCGCCTTCCTCTCGGCGGGCGCCGCCGCGCTGCGCGGCGTCCCGCCAGCGCCGACTTTTCACATCGCCTTCGCCGTCGGCGCCATGCCGCTGGTATTCGGCGCGATTATCCACTTCGTGCCGGTGCTCACCCGCTCCGCCGGGGCGGGTAACGCCGTGCGCAACCTGCCGCTGGTGGCGCAATCTGCCGGCATCGTCGCCGTGCTCGGGTTGGCGGGCAGCCTGCCGGGGTGGAGCCTGCATGTCGCCGCGACGGTGACGGCCGCCGCGGCGCTGGCGCTGGCGGCGTGGGTCGTCGGCCGCCTGCGCGCCACCCTCGGCCAGCCGCATCCGGGCGCACGCTGGTACGTGGCGGCGCTGGTGGCGCTGCTGGTCGCCGTCAGCCTGGTGCCGCTGTGGCTGGCCCGGCCGGAACTGCGCGGCGCGCTGCGCCTCGTCCATCTGCACCTCAATACCCTCGGCTTCATCGGCCTGGCGGCGCTGGGCACGCTGCCCGTGCTGTTGCCGACCGCGCTTGCCCGTCCAGATTCCGCCGCCGGCATGCGCCTCGCCCGCGATCTGCCGCTGGCGGTCGCCGGTGCGGCGCTGACTGCTTTCGGCGCGGCGACGGAATGGGCGCTGGCCGCGGCGGGAGCCGTGCTGCTTGCGGCGGTGGCGCTGCGTCATCTGGTGGCGTGGCAGGGTGTCCATGGCAGCGGCGCGATTGTCCGCGATGGCGCGGCGGCGCCCTTGGCGGTGGCCACCCTGGGCTTCGTGCTGCTGCTGGCGCACGGCGTCGCCCACGGCGCCGGCGTCACGGCCGCGCGCCCAGCCATCGCCGCCTTCACGGCCGGTTTCCTGCTGCCGCTGGTCACCGGGGCGCTGACGCAGTTGCTGCCGGTGTGGCACCATCCCGGCGCGGATTCGCCGCCGAGGCGGGAAATGCGTCGCCGCCTGGCCAGCGGCGGCGCCTTGCGCGCCCTGTTGTTCCTGACCGCCGGCGTGGCGCTGGCCTTCGACCGCAATGTGGGCTATGCACTCGTCGCGGTGGCGCTCGGCGCCTTCGCCGGCGCGCTGCTGCATGCTGGACAGTCGCGCCGCCCGCAAGCATAATCTTGGCCAAGCTTAGCCAAGGAGATTTCTCGTGCAGGTCAACATGCTCGAAGCCAGGAATTCACTCTCCCGCCTCGTCGCCGCCGCCGAGCAAGGCGAGGAAGTCGTGCTGGCGCGCTTGGTGCGTTATGAGGCGCCCAAGGTCAAACCGCCGGGTTCGATGCGTGGTCGCATCAAGGTTTCCCCGGACTGGGACAGTCCCGAGACCAACGCCGAGATCGCCGCCATGTTCGAAGAATCGGCAATGCGCGGTCTTTGATCCGGCATGCTGCTGTTCGACACCAGCATCCTCATTCCCTGGCTGGCTGGCGACGAATTACCATCGAGTCTGATCAAGCGCGTGCGCGCGCGAGGCGCTTACGTCACGCCGATTTCGATCTGGGAGATATGGATCAAGGTGAAGATCGGTAAACTCGCCATGCAGACCGATTACCTGCCCGATACTCTCGTCATCCAATGAAATACCTCTCCACGCGCGGCACCGCCGGCCCGTCGTCCGCCTTTTCCGACATCCTCCTCGGCGGCCTCGCTCCCGACGGCGGTCTTTATCTGCCGGAAAGCTACCCGCGGGTTTCCGTCGCCGAACTGGCCGAATGGCGCGAACTGCCCTACGCGGCACTCGCCTTGCGCATCCTGCAGAAGTTCATCGACGATATTCCCGCCTGCGACTTGAAGTCGCTCGCCGACCGCACCTACACGGCCCATGTCTACCGCCACGCGCGGCCCGGTCGCGACGCCGGCGACATCACGCCGCTGACCACGGTCGAGCCCGGCTTCTTTCTGCTCGAACTCTCCAACGGCCCGACGCTCGCCTTCAAGGACATGGCGATGCAGTTGCTCGGCAACCTGTTCGAGTACGTGCTGGATAAACGCAAGGAGACCATCAACGTCCTCGGCGCCACCTCGGGCGATACCGGCTCGGCGGCCGAATACGCCATGCGCGGCAAGCACGGCGTGCGCGTATTCATGCTCTCGCCGAACGGCCTGATGTCGGCCTTCCAGCGCGCGCAGATGTACTCGCTGCGGGACCCGAACATTTTCAACATCGCCATCGAGGGCATGTTCGACGACTGTCAGGATATCGTCAAGGCCGTCTCCAACGACGCCGCCTTCAAGGCGCGGTACAAGATCGGCGCGGTCAACTCGATCAACTGGGCACGGGTGCTGGCGCAGATCGTCTATTACTTCAAGGGATATTTCGCCGCGACGCGCAGCAATGAAGAACAGGTGTCATTTGCCGTGCCTTCGGGCAACTTCGGCAACATCTGCGCCGGCCACGTCGCCCGCAGCATGGGCCTGCCCATCGCGCGGCTGGTGCTGGCGACCAACGAGAACGACGTGCTCGACGAGTTCTTCCGCAGCGGCGTCTATCGCCCGCGCGGCACGGCCGATACCTGGGTGACTTCCAGCCCGTCGATGGACATCTCCAAGGCCTCGAACTTCGAGCGCTTCGTTTTCGACCTCGTCGGTCGCGACCCGGCCGTGGTGCGCGAGCTGTGGGCCAAGGTGGATGCCGGCGGCAGCTTCGACCTGCGCGGCACACCGTACATGGCGAAGCTACCGGAATTCGGCTTCGTCTCCGGCAGGAGTGTGCATGCCGATCGCCTGGCGACGATCCGCGACATGTGGGAACAGCACCAGTTGATGATCGACACCCATACCGCCGACGCCGTCAAGGTCGCGCGCGAGCATTGCGAGGCGGGCATTCCGATGGTCGTGCTGGAGACGGCGCAGCCGGTGAAGTTCGCCGAAACGATTCAGGAAGCGCTGGGCCGCGACCCGACGCGACCAAAGGACTTCGACGGCATCGAGAATCTGCCCCAGCGCGTCGAGGTGATGAAGGCGGATGTGCAGGCGGTCAAGGACTTCGTCGTTCGCCACTGCGCGTGAAGATCGACCGGCCGAGCGCGCCGTTCTGTTCGAGCGGATCCGGTCGGGCGTGAAGCCCGGCGGGCTGCCGCTGATGCAGGGCTATACGCCGAAGCAGGTCGAGTACCGCACTGGCGGGCCGTCCGCCGTGGAGAATCTCTACACGGCCGAGTTGCTGCGGGCGGAATTTGCGGGATGGGAAATTCTGGAACTCCGCGAGCACGAGGATGTGCTCGCGGAGGGCGCCGGCCACAAGGGCCGCTCGGCCCTCATCGACCTGGTGGCGCGAAAAATCTAGAGGTAGATGACGGCCGGGAAGACGGTGACGGCCAGTGCCAGCACCAGCCATTCGAGGTTGAAACGGGCGAGCACGCCGGTGAAGTGCAGCACCAGCACGATGATGGCGATGATGTAGTAGACAATGAACAGCATTGGATCGACCCCCCCTGGCTCCATCGAGCCTGTCATGCCTGCAAACCGAGTGTCATGTGCGGCAACTGGCCGCCATATTACCAGACGGCGCGCCGGGTTGACTGCCGAAAAGCAGGAAAAAATCACGCTACGGCGCGCTCCTGGTCGCCGGGCGTTCCGCCAGCGGCTCACGCAGGCGGGCGAAGTCGCGCGGCGCCACGTATTGCAGCAGTTCCTTGCCCTTGGCGTCCAGCACCACGTCCAGCCCCTTGGCGGGGTAGAGAAAATGCTCGACGTGCTCGCCGCCGCGCAGGCGCTCGGCCGGCACGCCGAAGCGCTGCAGAATTGTCGCCTCGTCGAGTTGGGTCGAGGGAATGAAGGCAATGGAGCGGATGGCCGCGCGTTCGGCAAGCGCCCGATCCTCGGCGGACAGCGTCGCCTTGCGGGTGGTGCTTTCCATGTATTCGGTCTTGGTGGCGCGGCCGCGCATCTGTTCGATGGTTTCCTTCGGCATGTCGAGCGTCAGGACGATCTTGCCGGTGATCGAGCCCGCCATGACCGACTCGAAATAGGCCTCCAGCGAGCCGGGTTCGCCCGGCGCCGCGACCACGGCGACCTGCGGCACCAGCGCGAAGCGGGCGCGGGCATCGTCGAGGGTGCTGCGACCCGGCGTCAGGCCGAAGACGCGCGAACTGCCGTCGGGCTGGATGTCGATCTGCCAGGGCAGGCCCTCGGTGGCCGGCGCAGCCTTGTCCGGAGCGGGCGATGCCAGCAGCAAAAGCAGCACGAGGACGGCTGAGCCGGCCAGGATGGAAAGCGGGGTTTTCATGCTCTCAGCGATGCTTGAACTCGGCCTTGCGCTTCTCGGCGAAGGCCGCCATGCCCTCCTTCTGATCCTCGAGCGCGAACGCGGCGTGGAAGGTGCGGCGCTCGAACAGCAGGCCCTCGGCCAGCGAGGATTCGAAGGCGCGATTGACCGATTCCTTGACCATCATCACCGCCGGCAGCGAGTAGCCGGCGATTACCTGCGCGGCGGCCAGCGTTTCCTCCATCAGCTTTTCCGTCGGGAAGATGCGGGCGACGAGGCCGCTGCGCTCGGCCTCGGCGGCGTCCATCAGGCGGCCCGTCAGGCACATGTCCATCGCCTTGGCCTTGCCGACCGCGCGCGGCAGGCGTTGGGTGCCGCCGGCGCCGGGCAGGGTGCCGAGCTTGATCTCGGGCTGGCCGAACTTGGCCGTTTCGGCCGCGTAGATCATGTCGCACATCATCGCCAGTTCGCAGCCGCCGCCCAGGGCGTAGCCGGCCACCGCGGCGATCACCGGCTTGCGGCAGGTGCGGATGCGCTCCCAGTTGCGGGTGATGAAGTCCGACTTGTAGGCATCCATGTAGCCGAAGTCCTTCATGAAGCCGATGTCGGCGCCGGCGGCGAAGGCCTTGTCGTTGCCGGTGAGTACGATGCAGCCGATATTCTCGTCGGCCTCGAAGGCGTCGATGGCGCGGCCGATACCGTCGACCACGTCGTTGTTTAGGGCATTGAGCACCTCGGGGCGGTTGATGCGAATCAGGCCCACCCGGGCGTGGATTTCGGTCAGAACGGCTTGGCTCATGGTTGGCTTCCGGTCGATGGCACGCTGGCGCCGTTACTCGAAAAAAAGCCGCTGGTGGTGAGCGGCTTTCCTGATGTTCTGGCGGGCCAGAAGGTATGCCAACACAAACTGTCTAACCCGATGAGTGGAGTGTAAATCACAATTTCTCGATGGCAGTTGTCGGTAGCCACAAAGTGCGTGGAGAATCCGGCAGTCGTTCAAACTCGTATCGTTCATACCATCCCCGCGCCTGTTCATCCTTCGCATCCACAATCACGCCGATCATCCCGATTTCGACAGATAGACGTAGGCAACGCTGCAGGGCGTCCACCAATAAAAGTTCGCCGAGTCCTTTATGTTGATGGCGAATAGCCACTGCCAACCGAGCCAAACGTGCGACTGGCAGCGGGAAATTCGGAAAGCGACCAACGTGCTTGGCCGGCAGATTTTCCTTTCGGATACCGGACATGGCCAGGCTGTAAAAGCCAAGGACCTCAGTAACTTCGGCCGCAACATAGGTTCTACTGATGTTGGCGGCCGCATGCTGACGGGCAAAGCGACGCAGGTACTCATCCAGTGCATCGACGCCACAGAAGAATGAGCGCCTGTCGTGGTCCGACGATAGCGGCTCAATGTTTCCAGAAAAATTCGGATTCAACGCTTGCCCTGCTGCCAGTCACGATGACGTTGGGCTGCAGCAGAAAGCTTCGGCCTCGGCTTGTCGGCGGTGTCGAGTGCCTTGGCAAAGGCATTCCAGTCCTTGGCGGTCAAGGTGATCATCTCCGATTCTGCGAGGATTTGCTTGGCTCGCTCTTGGGCCGTTCCGAGAAGAAAGGCGCTGACCGACATGCCGGCAGTGGTAGCGGCTCGAACGATCAATTCCTTAATTTCTGGCGATGTGCGCAAATCAATGCGTTCGTGAACTTGTGCGGTGGCCGACATGGTCATCACCTCTGTACGGAAGAATTACGGATGATTATAGAGTGTGACCGGGTTGCAACGCAAGAGACTGCACCTGTGTTTTGGCCTGTAAGAACCGAAAATGGATGAACCTAAAAACCGTAGTTAGCCGATTCCGTTTGCATGATTTCCGAGCAAGCGGAGGATTGGCTGCGGACCGATGCCGGCGAGGGTCCGCTTGAGATGATCACAAACGCGCTGCCAGACGGTGACGGGGTTCAACTGCTCCGCAGCTTGGGTGACCCAGCCTTGAAGCAAGGCGGAGACGCGCATCAGGGCTGTCCGCGCCTTCT
>JAUYFI010000062.1 GCA_030691075.1 Sulfurisoma sp.
GGGGTGCTGCCGCGGCAGCACCCCGGCTCGACGCTTCTCTTTGAGGCGATAACTCTCGCCCCGGATCGTCACTACATGGCTGTGGTGTAACAGGCGGTCCAGAATGGCTGTGGCGGCGATTGCGTCGCCGAACACCACGCCCCACTCGCCCACCGTCCGGTTGCTGGTAATCAACAGGCTACCCCGCTCGTAGCGGCGCGAGATCAACTGGAAGAACAGGTGCGCCGCGTTCGCCTCGAATGGCAGATAGCCCAGCTCATCCACGATCAACAGCTTCGGTTTGGCGAAGTGCGCCAGCTTCTCCTCCAGCCGCCCCTCGCCATGTGCCCGCGCCAAGGCCGCCAGCAGCGCCGGCGCCGTCACGAACAGGGTGCTGTAGCCCGCCAGGATCGCCTCCCGCCCCAGGGCGATGGCCAGGTGGGTCTTGCCCACCCCCGGCGGCCCCAGCAACAACAGGTTCTCGCCGTGGGCGATCCAGCGGCTGGCCGCCAGGTCGCGAATCTGCCGGGCGTCCAGGCTGGGCTGGGCGGCGTAGTCGAAGCCCGCCAACGTGGCGACCCTCGGGAAGTGGGCGATCGACATCCCCATCTGGATGCGCCGTTCGTCCTTGCGGGCGATCTCACGCTCGCACAGGAAGTACAAGGTCTCGCGCAGGCTCAGCTCCTTGCGGCCGGCCTCGTCCAGCAGGCTGTCGAGTTGGTCGCGGATGGCGGTGAGTTGCAGCCGGCTCAACATGGCGGTCAGGTGTTCGTGGTCCATCAGAAGGCCCCTCCCGTGATCGCTTCGTATTCCTCCAAGGGCCGCGCCAGCTCGCCGCCCAGTGGGATTCGCGCTTCGGGGGCAGCCGGCTCGGGGTTGGCCGGCTGCCCCCGAGGCGCGAAGGCGCGGCCGACCAGGCCGTCGAAGTGGGCAGGCTCGATGGACCGGCCCCGGGTTCCCTGGAGCACTTCATGGCGGGCCACGATCCGACCGGCATGGCTGACCGCCAGGCTTTCGCCTTCGACGCGCACGGTCACTTCCTCACCGATCAACCGCCAGGGCACGCTGTAGCGGTGGGTATCGACCTCGACGCAGGCTTCGGAGTTGACGACGCGGCGCAGTTCCCGCGCCTGGGCGTAGGGGGGACGGCCATTCAGCGGGGCCAGCGCCGACCGCTCCTCTCGCTCGAAGCGGGTGCGCGGGGCCTCGCCGGTGCTGCCGTGGCAACGCACGTCGGCGACTTCCCGTTGCCATTGCGCGAGGTGGGCTTCCAGTGCCGCCCAACTGGCGAAGGTGCGGCCGGCCAGGGCGTTCTTCTTGGCGTAGCCGACGCCGTTCTCGTCCTTGCCTTTGGTGCGGGGACGGTAGGGGGCGCAGGCTTTGGGGGTGAAGCCCCAG